>JAHDEE010000002.1:74391-100874 GCA_020629005.1 Chitinophagales bacterium | reverse complement strand
TTAGGCAATATTGGTGTAAACAGCTTGCACATCGTCATCGTCTTCGATCTTGTCAAGCATTTTTTCTATAGCTTCTAGCTGGTCTTCTTTGAATTCAACAGGGTTTGTAGGGATTCGCTGAAGATTAGCTTTCAGTACCTCGATTCCCTTTTTTTCCAAGGCCTCTGACAGTACTCCAAAGTTGGTATAGTCCGAATATGCAAAGACCTTTTCTTCCATTCTTTCGAGTTCGTCGAGGCCTGCATCTATTAGCTCTAGTTCGAGTTCTTCCAGATCCATATCTTCCTTGAAATCAAACTCAAAAACCGCCTTTCGAGAGAACATGAATTCCAAGCTGCCGGAAGGAACCAAGCCGCCACCGGATTTGCTAAAATATGCCTTAACATTAGCAACTGTTCTTGTCGGATTATCGGTAGCACACTCAACCACGACCAAGACGCCACCAGGACCCTTACCTTCATAATTGACCATCTGAAAATTTTCAGCGTCTTTTCCTGCAGCGCGTTTTATGGCCTTTTCAATATTATCCTTGGGCATATTCTGCGCCTTGGCATTTTGAATGGCAGTTCGCAATTTAGCGTTCATGTCGGGTTCTGGTCCTCCTTCCTTTGCTGCAACGGTGATTGCCTTCGCTAGCTTTGGAAAAATTTTGGACATTTTGTCCCAGCGCTTTTCCTTTGCGGCTCTTCGGTATTCAAATGCTCTTCCCATTGTTCTAAATTTTTATTGTAGCTGAAATTGCTTTTGGTGCAAGATGAGCACAAAAGTATTATTTGAGGGCCTCAATTTCGCGAAATCCCTCAAAAAAACGATGTGCCAAACACATAATAAATCTGAGGGAAGACCGTAAGCTATTCCAACAGAATAATTTACCAAAAAATGTGCCTTAAATCTGATTGGATGATCGGCACGGTCATAGATATAAGGCATATTTTTATCTTTGCGTTCATTCGGCACCAGAGGGCAGAGGCTTCGGAAACTTCCCTAATCGCAATTTTACTTGCGGGTACTTCAGAAGTCTATAGCACGTTTAACTGAAACAAAAACTAATTTACATGCAGATCAAGCAACTTTTTTCACTTTGTCTTTTCGCAATTTTGAGCCATATGGCTGTTTATGCACTAGGAAACGCCGATGATGTGGTTGGTGTTTGGCTCACGGAGGATGGCGATGCAAAGATTGAAATCTACAATTGTGGTGATAAAACCTATTGTGGCAAGATCGTGTGGCTACTTGAGCCAAATGACTCCAACGGCGATCCGAAAACTGACCAGAACAATCCAGACTCAGCTAAGCATGGTCAGGCAATACTTGGTATGGAAATGATGAAGAACTTTGTGTATGACGGTGAGAAGTACTACAATGAAGGCTCCATATATGATGCAAAAGAAGGCAAAGCATACGATGGATATGTTACCATGCAGGAAGACGGGAGCTTATATCTGAAAGGCGGCTACAAAGTCTTTGGCATGATGGTAGGAAAATCAAGTACATGGACGAGGGCTAAATAGCCCTTTCTACTTTGTGCTTGTCGGATCTATGGTGTCAGAAGGGCTTGAATGCCTTCTTATCAGCAGGAAAGAAAGTGTTCCAAGCAGGCAAAACAAGAGGTTCAGCGGTTGCGAGACTGCTGTTTCCTCTTTGAAGAACTCAAGAAGAAACCGGAGTCCAAAAGTCAGAGTAAAGAACAAGCTGGTAAGCGCTCCAGGCTTTTGGTGCAGGCCCTTTCTGTAGAGTGTAATGAGCAAGCAAAATACAAGCAACAGCATAAGAGTCTCATACAACTGGCTTGGATGTCTGGGTAAATCTGACCTTGATTTGAAGATAAAGGCCCACGGTACTTCTGATGGTTTTCCAATAATTTCACTGTTCATCAGGTTTCCTAGCCGTATTAAAGCACCAGCGATAGGCATGACCAGGGCCAACCTGTCGAGATGCCATAGTAGTTTCCCATGATGGCGCTTACAGAATATCAGGGTGGCAACAAAGATTCCGATGGCGCCACCGTGACTGCTAAGTCCTCCTTTCCAGACTTGCGGAATTAGTATTGGGTCGCTGAGGTAGTAGCTTAGGTTGTAAAACAAGACATCTGCAAGTCTGGCGCCGACAAGACCTCCCAGCATGAAGTATTGAATCCACAATACCAGGAGGTCTCTCGGTTTCTTTTCTCGTTCGTATATCCAGACCGCAAGCAGGTAACCTAGCATTAGCGCTAATCCCCAAAAAAGTCCATACCAGCGGAGCGCAAATTGTCCTAGCTCAAGAGCGAGGGGGTTAGGGTTCCACAGTATGTAGTTGAAACTGATCAGGCTTACTTTTCTTCGACTTCTTTCTTCTCCGGAACGGGAAGGTCCTTCACTTTTTCTCCTGCAGCATATTCAGCAGCGATTGTCACATTTTCTTCCTGATCGAACCACTTGTTTTCACCGTGGCGTTTTCCATTCTTGAAGTTTCCTTCTTCCTGAATTTTGCCGTTATCATAAAACAGCTTCCGGGCTCCTTCTAATTGGCCATTCTGGTAATTGGATTCTTCCTTAATTCTCGTTCTGTTGAATTTCACTCTGGGGCCTTCCAGTTTATTGCTGACATAGAATCCTCTTTCGGTGACCGAGCCTTTGTCATCAGCTTTCATATATGGTCCTTCCTTCGAACCATTTTTATAACCAATCACTGATTCTACCAATCCATTTCTCTTGTGATAGGTGATCCAGGTGCCATCTTTCTCACCGCCACGGAGATATCCTTCGCCAAGTAATTTACCATTCTCTTCAGTAGAAGATCTTTCCAGACTACCGCTAGCAGCGCCTTCATCGCCTCCGCTGGGTTGGCAAGCTACCGCAAGAATTAGCAATAATACCCAAAAATAGTTCTTCATCGTTCAATAAGTTTTATACAATTAAGTTTTGTTTAATGTGCGGTCGGGTGCCGCTATTAGTCGCTTAAAAATACTTTTTTGGCGATTTTTTACCAAATCATGTTTCTGACTTATGTTTTTGGCGCGTAGTAGTAAGTGTCAAAATAGCCCCGGGCGCAGTGGTACAAGGTGGCTAGCCAGCGTAGTGACTGCAAGGCAATGGCGGCTCGGAGCTTGCGTAGAGACGACAGTGCCGTTGCAGGAACAGCTGGATAGCTACCTTGTACAAACGTAGCACGGGGAGCCGGTTTCCGCGTGCCCATGACGTTTCGCTCCAAAAAAACATTCCTCAGACTAAGTGCCGCGGTGCTCATCTAATTATTTACCGCCAACTCCTGGATCGCCTTTTTGATGGCTTCAAAGTTTGGAAGATCTCCGGCACTTTCTAATACTTCGGCGTATTGTATAATTCCTTGACTATCGACTAGGAATGCCGAGCGTTTGGCCACATGCTTCATATCGAGGACAAAGTCGTCATATATAGCATGGTAGGCTGTGCAGGTTGTGCGGTTGAAGTCTGAAAGCAGAGGGAAGTTGAGGTTTTGTTCTGCCTTGAACTTCTCCAATGTAAACAGGGAGTCGACTGAAATTCCTACTACATTCACACCGGCGTTGTTGTAATTGGCTATATCATCCCGAATTGTGCACAGTTCGGTGGTGCAAACGCCTGTGAAGGCCAATGGGAAGAAAAGAATCAGGAGGTTTTTGCCAGAGAAGTCAGCGAGGCTTACTTCGGCTTTTTCTGTATTTCGCAGTTTGAAGTCCGGTGCTTTATCTCCAATTTGAATGCTCATGGATTTGGTATTTTGAATGAGTGACGAAGATACAGAATCATGCATTATAATTTTGCTTTGATGCTGCAATTTAGTTGCAGGGCGAGCAAGGAGTTTCGTCAGATTCGGTTACTTCTCGCCCTTAGCAGGTGATCTGCCAGCACCAATGCGGCCATGGCTTCGACGATAGGCACTGCGCGTGGGACAACACATGGGTCATGTCGTCCTTTGCCCTCTACCTGAACTTTTTCCCCCAGCTGATTGACTGAAGACTGGGCTTTTACAATTGTTGCTACCGGTTTGAAGCCGACTTTGAAATGAATATCCATACCATTGCTTATGCCGCCTTGAATACCTCCGCTGTGGTTTGTGGTGGTGCGTATTGCATTTTCTTCTGAATGGAACTGGTCGTTGTGCTCTGAACCTTTCATTTGGCTGGCGGCAAATCCCGATCCATATTCGAAGGCTTTGACTGCATTGATGGAGAGCATGGCCTTTCCTAATTCAGCATGAAGTTTGTCGAAAACTGGTTCGCCGAGACCAGCAGGGCAATTTTGTATTATACAGGAAATACAGCCTCCTATGGTATCTCCTTGCTTTCGAATTTCGGAGACCAGCTGGATCATCTTTTCAGCAATTTGCGGATCGGGACATCGAATTATGTTCGTTTCCGTGAGTTCGAGGTTGAGTTTCTTGTAATGTTTATCCAATTGAATATGGCCTACTTGCGAGACATAAGCCCAGATTTTTATGTCGTGCTTGTTCAACAACATTTTGGCTATAGCTCCTGCGGCCACTCTGGCAGCAGTTTCTCTGGCTGAAGAGCGTCCTCCTCCCCGATAATCCCGATGGCCGTATTTTGCAGTGTAAGTAAAGTCTGCGTGAGAGGGCCGAAATTTGTCTTTGATGTGGCTATAGTCTCGGCTTCGTTGATCTTTGTTTTTGATGAGTAAGTGGATAGGGGTGCCAGTGCTTTTGCCTTCGAATACTCCAGAAATGATTTCGACCTCATCAGCTTCCTTTCGTTGCGTTGTGATCTTTGATTGGCCTGGTCTTCGTCGTTGCATGTCTTTTGCAATCAACTGTGGATCAATGGATAATCCGGCGGGGCAACCGTCGATAGTGGCGCCAATTGCCAGTCCATGGGATTCTCCAAATGTGCTTACTTTGAAAATTTTGCCGAATGTACTTCCAGACATATTGATGATTGCGATAGAAGATTGCGATTGAAGAGTCTAGAGGAAGCATTGCCCTTCCCCACGATATGTCGGAACAGTTTTGATTACTTTTCCTTTGGAGACCAGGTGTAACTCATTGAATCTCTCGCAGAGTTCTCCGGCTTTTGCGTGGCGAAGGAAAATTGGGTCACCAAGGGACAATTCCTGTGGGCCCTTGTACAACACGGGAGTCTGCACTTCCCCGGCTCCCTCATTGTCTGTCAGTTTTGCCCCTCTAGGTAGGTAAATGGCTGGTGCTTTGTCGATTCCCGGACTTCCGGAAGCTGGAAATCCTCCTCCTGCGCAGGTGTAAGTATTTCGATTGGGCTTTCGTACAATTTCGATTGCAAAAGCGCAGGCAGGCTGGTGTTTGAAGTTGTCGTAATAGTCAAAAAGAGTGGGGGAGTAGAAGCCAGATCCTACTGCAATTTCCGTGACGTATTGCTCAGTTCTCGTGGTTTCCATGCTTCCAGTGCCTCCTCCATTAACAAAATCCAGCTTATGTCCAGCAGCCCTGATCATTTCTACTGTTTGTTCGCGTCTTTTGGCAATTTCCGGGATTGCTCTTTTCTTCAAGCGCCGAATGACACTGTTCTTTACGCCAAAGCTCGCTTTGTCGCCTAATCCTGCAATTTGTGCCTCGTAGCCCATGAGGCCTTTCAAGGCAACATTTGGGTACTTTGCAAGTGCATTTAGGTACTGTTTGGTGCTCTTTTTGTTGTTCACTTTTGAGCGATGCACGCCGAAATGTAATCCTGGATAGGAGATGGACATATCAAGATCGAGACAGACGGGTTGTCGCAAGCCCCTGGCACGAGCTTGCTTGTCAATTTTAAGCAAATGTTGCTCATGATCTGTCATGAGGTAGATACGTTTACCTTCTGATGTTTGCCGCAGCACATCATCTATGTCCTTCGCATCCATGCTAGGGTAGGCGACCAGTAGATCATCGAAGCCTTTTTTGCTTAGATAGACTGCTTCTCGCGGGCTATAGCACATGAGCCCTTGGAAAGTCACGGAGCTGTTGATTAATTCACGGAGCAGGAAAGTGCATCGAACAGATTTGCTTGCAATTCGTATCTTCTTACTGCCTGCTCTTGCCAGAATGTCCTCTCTGTTTCTTGCAAACAAGTCCATGTCGACAAAGGCAAAAGGCTTTGCATAGTCCTGAAAAAGGTGGCGGTAATAATTGTAGGATTTCATGCTGCTGCTTCCCAGTTCATTCCAAAATCTAGATGGCAAAAATAGGAAAATTGGTTTTGTGAATGAAGATAAACGATAGATAGGAACAGTATAATCATTAGTGGCTGATTGTCAGTCAGGCTGGGGCAGCAGGACAGTAACCCGACAGACACCTCATTTATTTAGTTATATGGCCTAGAATGGTCACAATTTTTCTATTTTTACTGACTTTTGATCGAAAACCAAAGCACAAAAAAATGAATTTGACTTCAATCATAATGCGGGTAGTTTCTTTGACTGCTTTTATGGTCGTGTTTGGCCTTACATCCGGGGCGGGAACAATTGACTTGCAATGGGTTACAAGTTCTCTGGACTGCCAGAATAATACCTTTTGCGCTACTGTGCAAATCAAGGCAGATGCGACAACAAAGATTGCAAACAGTACTATATTCTGGTCCTACAACAATGCTTTATTGTCTAATCCTGTCGCTACGTCATTAAACTTTGATGATGTCAATGCCGATTATCAGGCGACTAGTTTTACATTCAATCAGGCCAATGGCCTGGGTAATTATTCGATTACCTTGGGAAGTGGAACTGCAACGGGTGGCGGTCCATCAGGTCCTGTGACCAGCTCTGAGGATGTTACGACAGCCTGGAAAGATGTGGTTGAATTTTGTTTTACCGTGGCAGCCGGCGCATCAGGAGATTCGGATTTGCAATTCAACACAACGGTGACGAATTTCAATGATACGGATAATGAGCCGCCTAGTGCAAATGCAGATGTTGATTTGCATACAATTGGTGCCGCTGCCGGCTTAAATGATCCAGCCAGGTGTGTTCCTGCTGCATTGAAGGTCTATTTAGAAGGACCTTACAGTGCAACCTGTATCAATACTGCTCCAGGTGCTCAATGCATCGATCTCAATCCTTCACCTTTTGGACAGCTTATTCCAACATCTCAGCCTTACAACGTAAGTCCCTACTTCTACGCTGGTACAGAATCCCTGAGTTCCATTCCTGCCGACATGGTTGATTGGGTTTTGGTATCGGCCAGTACGGATGGAACGACAGCCGGCGTAGTAGAAACAAAAGCAGGTGTTCTATTGTCCAATGGTGACGTAGTTGATGCTTCAGGAGGTTCAAGGTTGAACTTCAGCACCTTGAACGCTGCTACAAATTATGCTTTCATAGTTAGACACAGGAATCATTTGGATGCTGCATCGCCAAGTATTTCGTCCACTAGCGGCGTCTTCACTTATGATTTTACAGCTTCTGGTCCAGCTACCATGAATACCTTCTCAAATCTAAAATCGATTGGAGGAGTGTTTGTAATGTATGGTGGGGATATACTAAGTGCTCCTGGACAGCTTAATATCAATGTAGAGGATTACAATATCTGGGCTGTAGAAACGCCAGGTTTTGCTTCTTACTTTGACAGCGATATTGATCTCAATGGTAATGTGAATGTTTTCGACTATAATATTTGGTCAACAAACACACCGACATTCGGGAACTTCCTTTCGATCACTCCGTAATTTTTCAGATAAGTGGGACTTTACCTAATGCAAAAACGGGTAATTGTATCTGAAAAATTATAATTTAAATTCTAATAAAACACCTTATGTACTTAGAAAGAACATTTCTACCGCTTTTTCTAGTCGTATTGCTCACCTTTTGCGTTTCAAACCTAACTGCTCAAACTGATGCAGATATCCGCCTTGCAAATCCAGTCTTTACGGGCTGTCCTGGAACTCCAGAGACGCTTTGTTTAGATTTGCAAGTGGCAGGACAAACCAATGGGGCCGATTTTCAATTTGGTACCAGTAGTTACTTCATTCAACATGAAGTGACAGCTGTGAGCTACTCTTCCTGGACAACTTCAGTTCCGGCTAGTGATTATAGCAACAATCCTCCTGCAACCAATCCGCCAGGCAACTTCAACTTGACGGTTGAATATGTAGGAACTGCTCCTGAGATTGCCCCGGTAAGTGGCTGGCTGACAGTTGGGGTTATCTGCTACGATATTGTAGATGCAAGTCTCGACCCAAATATCCGATTTCTAAATCTCGCCGGCTTTGTGGGAGTGAATGCGGTAGAATTGGGGAACAACCAGGCCTTGAACAATAATTTTCCAGATGGTGAGTCCTATAATGGACCACTTGAGTGTCCAGCCATAGAATGCCCAACATTCACAAGTGCCTCTTCGGATTTGTCGGAGGCCTGTAGTGGTGATGAGTTTACATTGAGCGTTGTTACTTCTGATAATTCATCTGTAACTGTAAATTGGACTCTCCCTGGCGGAGGATCTGCGACCGGTGTTACATTAGGGCAAACCGCAACTGCCATCGGTGTTACAGGATGTCAGGAAACCGCAACATATGGATATACTGTGGTATGTAATGATGACGATAGTGAAATAGCTACTGGATCAATTGAAGTGGAAATTTATCCACTTTTGTCCGGCACGGCAAGTGCTGGAGGCTGTACCGCTTCCGTGAGTCAGGATTGTCCTGAGTTTACCGCTACCTGGGATGCAGGTGGTGGCAATACTGGCACAGGATTTAGCTTCAATGCCGGGACTAATGAATCAGGGACAGTAACGTTTACGATATCTGGTGGAGCAGGAGCTCCCAATGGATGCTCATCCACGACCGTACAGGCGGCTTATGACTGTGCTGCAAATTGCCCTGGTTTTGTAGGAGCCAGTGCTAGTGCTAGTGCAGTCTGTGATGGTGGTGCTGTGACCCTTAGTGCCGATGTTAGCGATGAGTCCCTCGCTACAATTGAATGGACATTGCCAGGAGGTGGGACAGAAAACACCTTCTCGGTGAATACAACTGCAAACAGCGCTGAAGGATGTTTCGAAACCTTGACCTATAGTTATGTCGTCACCTGTATTGATGATGGAAGTCAGCTTGCTTCGGGAAATGTGATGGTGGACGTTTACGCTCAATTAAGCGGAACTGCAAGTAATGGTGGTTGTGCTGCTAGTGTTTCCCAAGATTGTCCTGAATTTGTTGCAACATGGGATGACAGCTCAACTACTGGAACTGGTTTTAGCTACTCAGCATCTACAGCAAGTAGTGGGACGGTAACATTTACAATAACTAATCCTAATGCTCCTGCAGCTTGTGGGTCTACTAATATTGAAGCTTCATTTGATTGTGATGCTAATTGCCCTGCTTTTACTGGTGCTTCAGCTGATCAGTCAAGTGTTTGCGATGGAGCGAATATAACCATATCGGCCAATGTTGATGATGAAAGCCTTGCTAGTATAGTTTGGACTTTACCAAATGGAACTAACGAAAATGACTTTAGCTTTAACACGACGGCTACTTCAGCTTCTGGTTGTAATGAGGCTTTGACATACTCATACGTTTTAACCTGCATTGACGATGGTTCATTGATTAGCAGTGGAAACGTAAATGTTGACGTATTTGCAAATCCATCCGGCACTACCAGTGCAGGTGGTTGTGCAGCTTCTGTGAGTCAGGATTGTCCTAGTTTTACCTATAATTGGGATGATGGAAATGCTACAGGCAGTGGTTCTTCTTATACAGCTGGCAGTGGCGAATCAGGCACTGTGACATTCGAGATTAGCAACCCCGGAGCTCCGGCAGGATGTTCTTCTGTTGCTGTGCCGACCACTTATGATTGTGCCGCTAACTGCCCATCCTTCATCGAGGCTTCAACAGACGTAGGAGATGTTTGTGACGGTGGTACCGTAGTTGCTTCTGTTTCTTTAGACGATTCTTCTTTGGCTACAGTCAACTGGATTCTTCCTGATGGAAGTGCTGCTGTAGGTACCGATGCCTCAGCAACTGTGACTTCTGCCTCAGGTTGCGGAGAGATGCAGTCATTTAGCTATGAAGTTCTATGTAATGATGATAACTCAACGATTGCTGCTGGTACGCTTTCGGTAGAGGTGTACGCAACGATTACAGCTACTCCTTCATCTGGAACTTGCGCGGCTTCTATTAGCCAGGATTGCCCTGAGTTTACGGCTACCTGGGATGATGGGAATATGTCTGGAAGTGGATTTTCTTATTCCGCCTCGAGTGGTTCAAATGGAACAGTAACATTTACAATAACAAATCCGGGGGCTCCTGCAGCTTGTTTGTCAAATACAGCTCAGGCAAACTTTGACTGTCAAGCAAACTGCCCTGTGTTTATAGACGCTTCAACCGATGTTGCCAGCGTTTGTGATGGAGGAACTGTTGCTGCTTCTGTTCAATTAAATGACAACAATTTGGCGACAGTTGATTGGAATCTGCCTGATGGTTCTACAGAAAGTGGTGCATCAGTATCAGCCCTTTTAGCCTCAACTACAGGTTGTGGACAGACTGTGTCTTTTGACTATTCAGTTGTCTGTATCGAAGATCAGACTGTAATTGCTACAGGAAGTTTGGAGGTAGAAATCTTTGCTGCTGTCACTGCGACAGCTACCAGTGGAGGTTGTGCTGCCTCAATTTCTCAGGATTGCCCTGAATTCACGGCTGAATGGACGGATACTGGCTTTGGCTCAGGTTCAGGTTTTAACTATACAGCCAGTACAGCTTCTTCTGGTTCTGTGCAGTTTACTGTGACGAATCCAAATGCACCAGCCGGGTGTGCCAGTGCTGCATTTACCGCCGACTACGATTGTCAGGCTAACTGTCCAAGTGTGCTGGGTGCTCAGGCCTCAGCATCAACTGCCTGCTCAGGAGAATCTGTCAACTTTAGCGTTGATTTGAGTGATGAAGTTCTTGCTGAAGTTAGCTGGACAGCTCCTGATAATTCAACAGCCGATGGTACCTCTTTTACTCTCGTGACGAATGCCACCGCTTGCTCTCAAGTTCAGCAGGTGAGCTATAGTGTTATCTGTGTAGAAGACGGTTCTACACTTGACACTGGGACATTTGAAGTAGCGGTATACGCCCCGATAACAGCAAATGTGACAAATGGTGGATGTTCAGCTTCGGTAAGTCTGGATTGCCCAAGCTATTTTGCTTCCTGGAATGATGGGAGCAATAGTGGAGATGGAGCTACTTATACAGCTGGATCCAATACTAACGGGACGGTGACCTTTACGATCAGTCATTCTGGCGCTCCTGCTGGCTGTGAAACAGCCACTTTTGAAGCTTCCTACAATTGTGCTGCTGACTGTCCTACGTTTGTTGGAGCGACTGCAAGTGCTACTGAAGTTTGTGATGGTGCTAGTATTAGCATAGATATTGCAGTAAGCGATTTAGGTGTACCTGTTGTAGACTGGTCACTTCCAGATGGGTCAAATGCAAGTGGATTAACGCTCAATACTGTGGCAGCAAGTTCTACTGGTTGTAATGAAACTTTGTCTTACGGTTATACAATATTCTGTGAAGAAACCGGGGAGCAAGTGGCTTCAGGTGCAGTAGAAGTAATGGTGTATGGCAATCCTTCTGCGACGGTAACAGATGGAGGATGTGCTGCTCTATTGAACTTGGCTTGTCCTGAATTTAGCGCAACGTGGGATGATGGATCTCAAACCGGAAGTGGAAGTACATACAATGCAGAAACTGGTACCAGTGGATCGGTGTCATTCGCAGTTTCAAATCCAGGCTCACCTGATTGCCCGGTTGCAAACTATTCTGCCAACTACGACTGCACAGTAGATTGTCCTTCGGTTGTAAGTGTTTTAGCCAGTACTAGCGCAGCCTGTGATGGCGAGTCTATCACCTTGACGGCTAATGTCACTGACGAGAGCAATGCAACAATTTCGTGGTCATTGGCAGATGGTGGGGTTTCAGGCTCCTTTGAAGTAGAAACTACTGCCAGTACTGACCAATGCTCTGAGATACTGAATTACGACTATAGCATATTTTGCTTGGCCGATGGATCTCTGATCGGGGAAGGGACTGTTAGTGTTGACGTCTACTCTGCAATTACAGCCACGGTAAACGATGGTACTTGTGAAACAAGTGTAAGTGCTGATTGTCCTGGATATTCTGTGTCCTGGTCTACCGAATCAAATAGTGGAGAAGGGGACACGTATACAGCTGAACCTGGAACAAGCGGTCTTGTCACCTTTACTATTACAAACAATAGTGCTCCGGGTCAATGCTCGGAAGTGAGCTTCGAAGGAAACTACTCTTGTGATGCACTCTGTCCTCAGATCATTGGTTCGACCTTGAGTACAAGCTCTGTCTGTGAGGGAGAGCAGATTTCTATAAACTATGACCTAACTGATGCAGGTGCGTCAGCAATTTGGACTTTGCCCGATGGAAGTACCCAAACGGGGCTGAGTATTACAGATATGCCAATGAGCGGCTCAGGTTGTGCTGAAACGCTGACCTACGAAGTAACCGTGACCTGTGATCAGACCGGAGAGGTATTGGAGGCTAATGCATTTATTGTGGATGTGTTTGTCGACATCACCGGAGTAGTGACAGAATCAGCCTGTGGTGTCTCCCTGGCACTAGATTGTGCCGAGTTCTCAAGCGAATGGTCAACTGAGGGTGAATCTGGAATTGGTAATAGTTACGGAGCCTCTGCCGGAAATGCAGGAACTGTCACGTTTACTGTGACTCAGGAAAATGCTGGTGTTGCTTGCTCATCAGAAACTTTTACCGGATCATTTGACTGCCCGGAAAACGTGGCCTGTCCTGTGCTTCAAACTGCAACGGCCTCGGTAGCTGAGGTTTGTGATGGTGGTGCAGTTTCTTTCAGTGCAGTTCTTGACGATGCTTCTCTTGGTGGTGTCACATGGTTCTATCCTGATGGTAGCTCCTCAACTGGCACAGAAGGCAACTCCACCTTGAATCTCTCTGGCACTTGTTCGGAGACACAATTGATTGACTACTTAGTCGTATGTGATGATACTGGAGAAACAATAGCCGCTGGATCCATAGAAGTAGATGTACTTGCAGTTCCAAGTGCGGTCGTAAGTGGAACGGATTGTAATGTTTCGCTTTCACAAGATTGTCCGGAATTTGTGGCTTCCTGGAGCGAGGGAGGTAATTCTGGCACTGGCTTTAACTTCTCTGCTAATCCTGGAGCAAGTGGTGAAGTAGTATTTACAGTTACAAATCCTGCTGCACCAGACGGTTGTGCTGTCACTTCTTATACCCAAAGCTTTTCTTGCCCAGAGAATATAGCATGTCCGATATTTGAATCAGCGGAGATCTCAGCCAGTTCGGCTTGCGTTGGTGAGACTTTGGAACTTACTGCGATTGTCGACGATAGTTCCTTGGCAACTATAACCTGGGTTTTACCTGATGGCTCAACCGTTTCTGGAGCAAATGCTGAGTATACAGCAACGAGCCTTGTGGGCTGTACAGAAGTTCAATCTATTGCTTATTCGGTCATTTGCAATGATACTGGAGAAACAGTTGCAACAGGGAACCTTGATTTTATTACTGTTTACACAACACCAAGCGCACAAATTTCTGGAGCTGCTTGCAATATCTCTGTAACACAGGATTGCCCGGAATATACTTCGTCCTGGAGTGATGGAGAGAATTCTGGTACTGGATTTAGCTATACGGCAGGAATCGGAACGAGCGGAAGTGTAACTTTTACCATTGAAAATGCTTCGGCACCTGCTGGTTGTTCGAGCTTCCAGATAAGTCAGAGCTTTGACTGCCCAGTGAACTGCCCAATTTTTGTTGAAGCAAATGCCTCTTCAGATGTGGTGTGTGCTGGTGATGAAATAACCTTATCTGCTGCCACTACAAATAACGCCAATGCAGAAATTCTATGGACTTTGCCTGGCGGAGACAGTGCAACTGGGTTCACTTTTAATACCGTAGTTGGTTCAGCTGATCAATGCAATGAAACAATTGCCTATGGCTATCAAGTAAACTGCCTTACCACTTCAGAGATATTGGCAGAAGGACAAATTGAGGTGCAAGCTTATGGCAATCCAAATGGTCAAATCTCGGGATCTGCATGTTCTGTATCGCTGACTCAGGAATGCCCGGAATACATCGCAAGTTGGAGTACAGAGGGAGGTGCTACTGGTACAGGCTTCGCTTTTACAGCTGGTCTGAATCAATCTGGATCGGTGACATTTGTGATTGAAAATCCTGGTGCACCCGAGGCATGTTCTTCTACTTCTATTGCAGGAACATTTGATTGTCAGGCAAATTGTCCTGCTGTTTTGGCCATTCCTTCCAGCCTATCGTCTTGTAGCGGTGAGACCGTAAGCTTGCTTGCTTCTGTTGAAGAGGGGGGATCCGTAAGCTGGACTTTACCCGGAGGTGAGACAGTACTTGGACAATCGATTGAGCTGACTGCATTGAACGATGAGAGCTGCCAGCCGGTGTCTCAAGATTACTCTTATATGGTGGTTTGTGATGAGGATGGTTCAACTTTGGCAGAGGGACAAGTGACTATTACAGTATATCCTGATGATATTGTACAATACCTTGAGATAGAAAGTGCATTAGATTGTTTGACTTCAGTGATTGTGCAACCTGGTTGCGAATCTGTGATTACTGTCGATCCTGCTGCTCAGGACGGACCGGAAGGTAGTGCTGGAGTGCATTCCTATGATATTACCTATAACTATGGTGCATCTGGACTCGACTGTGGATATCCTTCAAGCCTTGATGTTGAGTACGATTGCCCACTATCTTGCAATGCAGCTGCAGGAACTGTTGCCTCGCTTGGCGGACAGAGTGTTTGCATCGGTACTGATGTCGTTTTGGCCTTCGAAGCCAGCGGGCAAACCATACCAGATGGAGGACAATATGATTATATAATTGTGAATAATGAGACGGGCTTAGTGGTCTCGTATGGGCCGACAGCTGACATCTCGGATGTGTTGCCAGAGGGAATCTATTGTGTTCACGGGGTTTCGCATGATGGAAGCTACCAAATTAGCATTGGTGATAGTGCTCCTACAGAATTGTCTGGTGACTGCTTTAGTATTAGTGCCTGCGCATCTGCAGGTGTAGTAGACTGCGGTGGCTGTGCGGCTGATGCAGGAACGCTGAAAGCAAATGATTCTGACGTCTGTTCGAATGAGGCGACTATCGGTGCGACGACCGATGTTCCTCCATTGGTACCTGACGGATTCGCGGTTACCTACGTACTCACTACAGGAGACGATTTGGTTATTCTACAAACTAGTGATACAGCGGAATTTTCGGACTTAGGTGTTGGTGCTTACACTATTCACACCCTTGTCTATGACCCAACTACTCTTGATTTGAGCATAGTTGTTCCAGGTACTACCACAGGATTTGATGTAAATGCTTTACTTGAGCAAGGGGGAGGAGATATTTGTGCTTCCTTGCTTGTGGCTGGAGCTGCTATAAACATCTACGGTCCTGTGAGTGCTGGATCTGACAACTCAGTAACACTTTGTAACGGCCCTGATGGTGATTTAGGCCAAACGGTAGATCTAACGACACTGCTTGATGTTGATCCTGCCAGTGGAATTTGGGATCTAGCCTCAGCACCAGAAGGGAGTATATCAGGGACAGTTTTCGACGCTGCAGGATTGCCAGAGGGCAGCGACTATATATTACCTTTCATTGTAGCCGGAAATGCTGGTTGCGAAGATGATTTTGCGCTGATTTCGATAGCTGTGCAAGGCTGTATTGCTTCTTGCGATGTTTCTGCTGGAACTCTGGCAGCAGATGCTGAAACAGTTTGTGCAGATGATGGAAGTATCTCTGCTTCGGTTGTGAATGCAGCCAATGTGCCTGATGGATACCAAACTATCTACGTACTTACACAGGGTGCCGAATTGACGATCATCGGAACAGCAGAAACAGCAGCATTTGATGCACTTGCTGCTGGAGCATATACTATTCACTCTTTGGTGTATGACCCTACGACTTTGGATCTTGGTATTGTTGAACCTGGGGTAACAACCGGTTTTGATGTCAATTCCCTACTCCTTCAAGGAGGCGGTGAGATTTGTGCAGCTCTTGACGTTACAGGTGCAGGCTTCTCAGTGGTTGAGCAAAATGATGCCGGAGAAGATCAGTCTGCTTCTGTTTGTAGTGCAGCCGCAGATGGAGGCGCTACTGTTGATTTAGCAAGTTTTGTAACCGGTGATGGGACCTGGGATTTATCTTCAGCACCAGAAGGCAGCATTGAAGGTTCTGTCTTTAGCGGAGAAGGATTGGAAGTGGGAACTTCCTATAACTTTGTTTATTCAGTTAGTGCTGTTAGTGCTTGTCTTGCTGATGAAGCAATTGTGACCGTGACAGTAATTGATTGCTCCATTCCTTGTGAAGTCAGTGCTGGAAGTCTTGAAGCTTCAGGAGAAACAGATGTGTGTGTCGGTTCCGACATCACAGCTACTGTTCTTGACGCTCCTGTCGTACCGGTAGGCAGTCAGGTACTGTATGTGCTGACCATTGGGGACGAGCTTGTGATACAAGGAACCTCCTCGGATCCACAGTTTACGCTTGAGACAGCAGGTTCTTACACTATTCATACTTTGGTTTATAACTCAGCTACTCTTGACTTGAGTGTAGTTGAAGTTGGTGTTACGACAGGTGTTGATGTTCTTAACCTGATTGTCGATGGAGAAATTTGCGCGGATTTGCTTGTAGCGGGTCCAACTTACAGCGCTTCTGATGCTCCTGAAGCTGGGGAAGGCCAAACAGTTTCGGTGTGTAATGACGACAGTGAAGGCGAGGCAACTATTGATCTGGTGAGTTTACCATCCGTAGACGGCGGAGAATGGGATTTAAGTGCCGCGCCTGATGGCAGCTTAGAAGGTTCAGTTTTTAGCGGACAAGGTCTTCAGGCTGGAGCTTCATATGACTTTATCTACACTGTAGCAAGTGTTGGTCCTTGTCCGGATGCTTCTGCGGTATTTACCGTGAATATTAACGATTGCGCTGTGGAGTGTACTGCAGCGGCTGGTTCCTTAAGTATCATTGGAGAAGATAGTCTCTGTGAGGACAATGCAGTGGCTCAGGCCGAAGCCATCGGGGCTGAAGTTCCGGCGGGTTCTTCCATCATATATGTCTTGACTTCTGGGGATGATCTTGTGATTGAACAAGTGGCCGATGTTCCTGAATTTGCGGTAACTGCGGTAGGTTCGTACACAATACACGCACTGGTTTATGATCCAGCCACCCTCGATCTAGGGGTAGTGGAGATTGGAACGACTACCGGTGTAGATGTATTGAACCTTATCACCGATAATGGTCTTTGTGCTGATCTACTTGTTGATGGCGCTCAATTCTCGGTTGCAGCTGCTGGCAATGCTGGATCTGGTCAAGAGGCTACAGTTTGTGTAGATCCGGAGAACGGAGGAACGAGCGTCGATCTGGCCACACTTTTGTCAGATGGAATTGACGAGGGTGATTGGGATTTGTCTGCAGCTCCTGAGGGAAGCATTGATGGCTCAGTATTCAATGGAGAAGGCTTAGATCTGGGTGATTATCTATTTGCATACACCGTTGCCGGAGCAGGAGCCTGTGCTGATGTCGTCGCAGAATTTGTGATTACAGTTGCAGATTGTTCAGGTCCCGAAGTGTCTACTATAAATGGTAATGTCTTCAACGATGTTAATAACAATGGAGTTAAGGACACAGAGGAATTTGGGATAGCGGGAGCTTTAATTGTATTGACAGTGGCAGGTCCGGACGGCGAATTGGGCACGATTGACGACATAGAAACTGAAACGGTTACCGATGCTGCCGGAGATTATTCTCTGGAAACCTTGAATTACGGTGAAGCAGACATACAGATAAATACTCCTTCTCCATTCAGCAGCACAGTTGAGACATTTGTGATACAAGAAGGAGAAGAGCTGGTAGTTGATTACCCTGCGGTTGCGCTGGATTGTGTGGACCCAATTGTGATTGTGGTTGAAACACTCTGTAATGATGTGCTTCTCACTTACCAAGCTACAGTTACCATCGAAGGTGGAAACCCGATCTTCAATGGGGATGCGTATTCGATCACCGGAAGTATAGAAGGTGAATTTGACAGCGAGTTTGTGATCGAAGATTTGTCCTATGACAGCACATTAACGCTCAATGTTACTGACAATGCCGGTTGTGATGCATCGTACGAGTTGTTGCCGGATCCATGTGAGGTTCCAAATGCAATAGAATTACTGAGCTTTGAGGGAGATGCTACCGATGAGGGCAATTTGCTCCAATGGGCTACAAGCAGCGAAATTGGTAATGACTACTTCACTTTGACCAGGTCTTCAGACGGATTGACCTTTGAGGAGATCGCAGTATTGCCTTCGAGAGGGAATGCTAACTCGATAGCCAATTACGAGTTCCTGGATTCGGAACTGGAATTAGATAAGTACTATTATCAGCTCAAGGCTACTGATTTAGATGGCACTGAAACTTTGTCAAATGTGGTGACGCTAAGCACTAGATTTGCAGATACAATTGTGAGTATTCTACCAAATCCTGTTTCTACTTCACTAATCGTGGACTATCAGGTGAATCAATCTGGTATTGTGCAAATCATGATATCTGACATCCTGGGAAGAACTTTAAGCAGTCTTGAAAGTGAGACGGAACGAGGCTTGAACTCAGCAGTCATTGATGTCAGCAATTTGCCAGCGGGAGTATACTTTGTAAGTGTCATCAACGGTGAAATGAGAAACACATCTAAGCTGATTAAAGAGTAAATTCAATAGTTAAACCTTTGAATCCCGAGCCTTTGGCTCGGGATTTTTTTTGTCGAATTTTGCTCTTTTCATTATTAAGTTCGACGCTTATGGCTAATTTAGATTTTCGGATCACAAAGGAACATTCCGCCAACTGCCTGGAATTTTTTCTCCAACACCTACAATGATCAATAGATTAGTAACACTGTTCGGTACCTCGGATTCTTCCCAACAACCAAAGATTAGATTTGGAAGATATAGTGATGCCTTTAAATATAGGCAGAAGCATCAAGAATGGGACAAGACTGAAGAGCTATACCATAAGGGTAGCTATTTCGAGTACTTCGAGATGTTTCTGCAGTATCTTTATGATGATACGGAAGACAATTTGAAGTATGTCGTCCATCCTGATCGAATAGATTTTGAATTCTATCAAGGCTCTAAGCGTATCTCCGGGTCGGCCACGGAGGAGAAAGTTACTGCTGTGGCTAACTTTGCGAAGTTTACGGAGACTTCAGTTAGCTTTATGAGGAGACTGATGGAACTGAACTTTGGTATGAGGTATTCAAGTTTTGCAACGGTCGACGACTTGATCGTAGTAAAGTTCCAATCGAGTAGCGCTGGTGCAAATCCCGAAAAATTATACTATGGATTCCGGGAGTTAGCGACGCGGGCTGATAAGTTTGATGATCTCTTTGTTGAGGAGTTTGAACCGCTTGAAGCGACTGATACAGATCATATAGTTAGTATCTCAGCAGTACAAAAAGAAGCCAAGTACGAACATTTGCAAAAATGGCTGCGATCTACAGACGAACAGGTTTCCACCTATGCCGGTCGGTCTCGTTTTCAGCCAATACCATACCTTTTTCTTAGCCTGGCCTATCGCATTGATTATCTGATTGCTCCAGAAGGCCGACTGATGGATTTAGTAGAGAAGATGCACGCCTCTTATTTTGCTCCTGAGAATCTCACGGTGGAGGAAAAGTGCAGTGCAATGATGAAATACTTCAGACAAATTGAAGCACTATCTAAAGAGCAGATTTTTGAAGAGTTGTATCATGTAAAAGGCACATTTGGAGTCACAAGACCCACTTCTCATGCGGTTCTTGCGGACTTCATTAGACAGGAGAAGGACAACCTTAAATGGTACCACGATAAAGGAGAGGTGTTGATTAGCTCTGCGATTATTGAGTATGTGGTCTTGTACATTCTCTTCAATTTTGGAGTCAATCCTCCCACCAGACAGCTGATTCACCTGATTATGGAATTCCTAAACCCGTCCTTCTTCGCGGATCTTGGCTTTAGCCTGTCTCATATGGATCCGCAAACTGGGGTCATAAACAAGAGGTTCGTCGTCAAGAAATTGAATGAAATAGAAAATGAGGCTAGAAAGCAATATCCGAATTTCAAAATCGGCGCTTCCGAACTGCACTATGATTCTAAAGAAAAATTTCTATTCTCTTTCATTGAGTCGATTGAGAAGTTGAACTATTTTTTGCACTAACTAAGAATTGATGATAGAGGTTATTGAAAGGTTTAAGGAGGCAGTCATTCAAATCTCCACACCCAGGAGTACGGGTACCGGATTCTATCTTTCTAGCGAAAACATGATCATCACCAACAATCATGTTGTAGGGGATTTTGCCAATGTGGTGATTACCATTGGTCCTGATGACACCGTACTGGCTCCGGTTGTCTATAAAGACCCCCTGTATGACCTTGCATTCATAAGACTGAATGAAGAAAAGAATCTGCCGCAGATTAGCCTTGCGATAGAAGAACTTAAGGCAGGAGACAAGGTTTTGGCCTTAGGTCATCCCTATGGATTACGATTTTCTGCAACACAAGGGATTGTGTCCAAGGCACGCCGACTGCATGGAAATGTAAACTACATCCAAATTGATGCAGCTATCAATCCAGGTAATAGTGGAGGACCGCTTGTGAACAAAAAAGGAGAAGTTGTTGGTGTAAACTCTTTGTCTATGATGGAAGGAGAGAACCTGGGTTTTGCCCTGCCAATAGCCTATCTCTCCGAATCTCTGATGGACTTTAAACATAAAGGAGATAATGTAGATGCGCTAAGGTGTGCTTCTTGCGCAAATATCGTAACCCGGTATGAGGTCAAAGGGAAATATTGCCCTCATTGCGGTTCGGTTATCTCCTTTCCAGAACAAGATGAGATGCTGCCTCCGATTGGAATGTCGGGCAAGATAGAAGCGTTGATCAAAGACCTGGGTAAAGATCCTGCTTTGTCTCGAAAAGGTGCAGGTACCTGGGAAATTAGAGAGGGCAGCGCAACAATCCGTCTAAACTACTCCGAGCATACCGGAGTGATCGTAGGTGATGCACACCTATGTCGTCTTCCGAAGACCAACATCGGCAAAATATACGAATTCTTGCTAGCGGAGAATTACAAGCTGGAAGGGCTGGCTTTCAGCGTCAATAAACAGGATGTCGTGCTCACCTGTGTCCTATACGAAAACTATTTTACCAAAGAAAACGCCAGGGCAGTTCTGGAAGATCTATTCAGAAAATCAGACTATTATGACAATGTGCTGGTGGAAAGCTATGGAGCCATGTGGCAAGTGGAAGAACAATGATTTTGAAATGCCGAAAAAAATAGTGAAATTTGCACACTGAATTTAGACTAAGCTTAATTATTGATAATGGCAAGAGTTTGTGACATTACAGGAAAGCGCCCACTAGTTGGAAACAATGTGCCGCACTCCAAGAAAAAGACCAAAAGAAGGTTCCTACCGAATCTGCAAACAAAAAGATTCTTTGTTCCGGAAACAGGAAAGTGGGTAACTCTTAAAATAGCTGCTTCGGAGATTAGAACGATCGACAAGAAAGGGATTTACCAATACCTGAAAGATGCTGAAGCAAAGTATGGTGTAACAGTAAAATGGTAATCTACAATGGCAAAGAAAAGTAAAGGAAATAGGATTCAGGTTATTCTGGAATGTACCGAGCACAAAGAAAGTGGCGTTGCCGGAACTTCACGATACATCACAATGAAGAATCGTAAGAACACTCCAGCTCGAATCGAACTAAAAAAGTATAACCCTATCTTGAGAAAGTATACTCTTCATAGGGAGATTAAGTAACCTTAAAAGCTTAATGCAATGGGAAAAGTCAGTAAGAACGCCAGGGTTTCTGGTGGAGGAAGAGCAACCAATAAAGACAGTAGAGCATTTGTCAAATTGGTTGTTAGCGAAAAGAACCCGGAAACAGGCAAATACTCCTACAAGGAAGTAATGGTACACAAAGATAATGTGGATCAATACCTCAAGGATTTAGGAAAGTAATCCTGATCTCTAAGACTAAACAAAACAATTAAAGCTTCTCTTTCCCTGCTGTAAAGAGAGGCTTTTTGTTTTTGAAACAGATTTTTTGCTCATCAATCACAGCAGACTACACGGCAATTTATACTATGGGACTGTTTGACAAAATATTCGGTAGTAAAGAAAACGAGGAGCCAAAGAAAGAGGAACTCATTGAACCAATCCTCGAAGAAACTAAAGAAGAGGAATCCTTTGAGGAACTTCTGGCAAAATATCAAAAACAAAAAGAAGAGGGTACTTATGTACCAGTTGGCAACGAGACCTTCTTCGAGGACAATGCTGCCTCTTCAAATGCAGATCCTTCAGGTGATCCGATTGTGTCGCAGCAGAATGCTGCAAGTGATTCTAATGCCTCAGAACCCAAGGAGTCTACAAAGCCTGAAATCACGACTGAAGTTTCCCCGCAAGCTGACGATGAGCTAATCAAGGAAGACAAAAGCACGGATCAAAATGCAGATCTAGTCGCAAAGACTGAAGCAGTGGCGCCAGGGCAT
Source organism: Chitinophagales bacterium (assembly GCA_020629005.1). Classification (GTDB taxonomy): domain Bacteria; phylum Bacteroidota; class Bacteroidia; order Chitinophagales; family UBA2359; genus JAHDDV01. The sequence continues at coordinate 78,385 of JAHDEE010000002.1, read as the reverse complement.
AAAGCTCTAAGCCAAGCCGACGACTCTAGTGCTAAGGAACCAATGCCGGTTGAAGCTCAAAAGCCGGAAGCAGCTGTAATAGAAACACAGCCAGAGGCAGAGGAAAGCAATACGAGCGAGCAGATCACTTTTGCAGAAGAGCCGAGCAAGAAAGCGCAAGAGATTGAAGCTTCAGTGTCCGAGACAAAAGAGCAAGAAAAGCAAACCAGTTCGATAGACGGTACTTCTGCAAAAGATGCTGATCTTAAGCAGGACAATGACAATTCTGACAAAGACGCTGATACTGCCAAACAGCCAGCCTCGCCAGTAGTCTCTAACAAAACGGTAGATGAACCGGAGCCAGCAGCAAAATCGCAAGCTGAAGTAAAACCGGACTCCCCTCCAAAGACTGAGGTCAATCAGCCGGCAAAAGAGGAACCCCTTGCTGAGAAGATCGAAGAACCTGTGGAGAAATTGCAAGCTTCAGCAACAACAGCTCCAATCGAGCCTGCGCTGCCGGTTGGCAAAACCACTCTTCCCCCAGATAAGCCAACTGTCAGCAAGCGCGAAGAATTGGACCAGGGCCTAAAAAAGACCAAAAGGGGAATCTTTGACCGACTATCGCGTGCCGTTGCAGGAAAATCTACCGTTGATGAAGATGTGCTTGATGATATCGAGCAAGCGCTTATTCAATCTGACGTAGGCGTTGATACAACCATCAAAATTATCGACCGACTGGAAGCAAGAGTCGCGAAAGACAAGTACCTAAATGTGGATGAGCTCTATGCAATTCTCAAGGAAGAAATTGTGGCCTTGCTCACAGAAAACAATACCAAGGATCACAGCGACTTTGTTATCCCAGACACCAAGCCCTACCCATACGTGATGATGGTAGTAGGCGTCAATGGAGTAGGAAAGACCACCACTATTGGTAAGCTGGCACATCACCTCAAACTCAAAGGACACGAAGTTGTCCTTGGTGCCGCTGATACCTTTAGAGCTGCAGCAGTTGATCAATTGCAGGTCTGGGCTGATCGTGTTGGAGTATCTATAGTTAAACAAGGTATGGGATCAGATCCTGCCGCTGTAGCCTTCGACACAGTAGAGTCAGCTTTTGCCAAGAAAGCCGATGTAGTGATGGTCGACACTGCCGGACGACTGCACAACAAGAAAGGCTTGATGGAAGAGCTAGGAAAGATCAAGCGGGTCATGCAGAAAGTGGTGCCACAGGTTCCACACGATGTCATGCTGGTGCTGGATGGCTCAACAGGGCAAAATGCCCTAGAGCAGGCTAAACAGTTCTCCAAGGTAACCGAGGTTACCTGCCTGGCTATAACCAAACTGGATGGTACCGCAAAAGGTGGTGTTGTTCTAGGTATTGCTGACCAACTAAAAGTTCCAATTCGATACATCGGAGTAGGAGAGAAGCTGGAGCACTTGCATGTTTTTAACAAGGCAGACTTTGTGGACAGCCTCTTCGACCGTTAAGCCATTCCGTCAAATTACGTTAAGGTAGAATTCTTGAAAACAAAGAGTCTTAAGCCAGATAAAGTAAACATCGTAACACTGGGGTGTTCGAAGAATACCGTCGATTCAGAATTGCTGCTAGATCAGCTCAAAGGCAACAAGATTGAAGCACAACACGAATCTGACGAGGATGCAAATATTGTAGTGATAAACACCTGCGGTTTCATTGATGTGGCCAAACAAGAATCAATAGACAGTATTCTACACTACGCGGAACGTAAGGACCAGGGCAGCATCGAAAAGCTGTATGTTACCGGCTGCCTTTCCGAACGATACAAACAAGATCTTGAAAAGGAGATCCCCCAGGTTGATGCCTATTTTGGAACCCTGGAATTACCTTTTCTTTTAGAGCGCCTGGGCGCCGATTACAAGCACGAGCTCATTGGTGAACGCACCAATCTCAGCACTCCAGATCATTACGCCTATCTCAAGATATCGGAAGGCTGTAACAGAACCTGTGCATTCTGTGCCATTCCCTTGATGAGAGGAAAACATGTTTCCAAACCAATCGAAAGGATCATCTCGGAAGCCAGGAGCTTAGTGAAATCCGGGGTAAAAGAGATCATGCTAATCGCTCAGGAGCTGACCTACTATGGACTCGATATCTATAAGAAACGCCAATTGCCAGAATTACTGGACCGGTTGGCTCAAGTGGAAGGTCTATCCTGGATCCGCCTGCACTATGCATACCCACATCAGTTTCCATTAGAGATAATCGACGTGATGAAGAAGCATGACAACATTTGCAATTATCTGGATATTCCGCTCCAGCATGTCTCCGATCCAGTGCTCAAAGCAATGGACAGAAAGATCGACAAGCGACAAACCCAAGCTCTGATTGAAGAGATTCGAAGAATCATCCCCGAAATCACTTTAAGAACCACCATGTTAGTCGGTTTTCCCGGTGAAACAGAAAAGGATATAGAAGAATTGGAGCAATTCATAAAGTGGGCGCGATTCGATCGGCTGGGAGTCTTTCAATACAGCCATGAAGAAAATACCAGTGGATTTGCCTTGCAAGATGACATTAGCTCCGAAGTCAAGGCAGAACGCTGCAACCGAATCATGGAGCTACAACAAGGGATTTCCTCAGAAATCAACCACAACAAAATCGGCAAAACCCTGAGAGTATTGTTTGATCGCAAAGAAGGTGGATATTTCATAGGAAGAACGGAGTCTGACTCGCCTGAAGTGGATAACGAAGTGCTAGTGAAGGCAGATGAAAATTTTGTGAGAATTGGCGACTTTGCAAATATTCGAATCACGGATGCCAGTGATTTCGACCTCTTTGGGGTCCTGGCTTAAACCTTCGACCAGCCAGAATAGTTAAATGAAAGATGAACCAATAGTAAACTTGCCGCAAAATCTGCGCAACCCAAAAAACCTAAGATGAAAAATTTCCTACTAATTCTCGCTCTTTCGCTCTTTTCCATTATAGCTGTAGCGCAAGATGCCGGAACAGTCACCTATGAAATGGACATGAAAGGTCTCGATGAGTCTTCTAAAGCCATGATGGGAGATATAGAAATGACCCTTGAATTTGAAGGCGATAATACAAGGATGTCCGTCGAAAATCCCTTTATCAATACCACCACCTTCCTTAATGCCAAAACAGACGAAGTAGATGTACTCATGGATATGATGGGCAACAAGATTCATATGAATATGAACATCGAAGATTACAAAGCCAAAGAAGGTGCAGATACAGAATACGAAATCATCCTAAAAGACGACATCAAGGAGATTGCCGATTTTGATTGCAAGAGAGCCTTGGTCAAGTCAGAAGCCGGTACTATTGAAGTCTACTACACTGAGGAGATTAAAGGTAAATCACCAATCAACCATAATTATCCAGAAATCACTGGTTTCCCACTTCAATTTGAGTCTTCACAAGGGGGCCAAACGGTAGTTTTCAAAGCCATCGAGGTAGACATTGATGACGTGGATGATGAGCGATTTGTTGTCAACAAGGAGGGATATACAAGCATGGATATGAAGGATCTGCAAAAAATGATGGGAAGCGGATTCTAATGCCAGCCAATAATACCTGAAAAGGACCAAACAATCGAAAAAATAGCATTCGGGAGTTCTCTCACAAGTAGAGGCCTCCCGTTTCTTTTTGGTGCTAATATTCGCCATAGCAGGCTTATATATGGACAATGTCGAGCCCTGTCAAGGCGAATACAAAGAGCCCGGACGAAATCATCGATATTAGCGTAAAATTTCAATTGGACATGAGAAATTGCTTCATCTGTATTTCTATACTTTTCCTCACCATTTTCAGTTTCGATAGCGCTTTGGCCCAAATCTGTGGCACGCCACCAATGAATGAGCGGCAAAAAGCCCAACTAAGAAGCTATCAGCAAAGCGCCCGTGTTCAGCCGAGAACTGGGGGAGAAATTACCTGGATTCCTCTGCAATGGCATATTGTGGGCCGTGACGACGGTACAGGTTATTGGCCACTTTCAAGCATGTACCATCAAATGTG
>JAHDEE010000002.1:0-74291 GCA_020629005.1 Chitinophagales bacterium | reverse complement strand
ATTTGGCAAAACATCAATAACTCAAGACCTAATCTGCTGCAAGGTGCAACTGCCCCCGAATCGCCAATCGTTGCAGCTCAGCCAACATACCCTGGTAACCAGGCTCAAGAGATTCCTTATGAACAACAACTTTTCACCTGGACAAAATCTGAGGGCGCAGAGGAATATGCTTTACTAATATCTACTGTGCCAAATAATCCGGATTTCAGGATTGAGCAGTTTGTCACAGACACTTTTTTTGTGGCAGACCTCAAACCAAACTCCAACTACTTCTGGAAAATAAAGGCCTCAAACGATTTCGATGGATGTGCCCCGGCAAGTCCGGCAAGAATGTTTAGAACAGCGCCCCTCGACGAAATTCCGGAGCTGCAGGTGTCAGCATTGCAGGCTTCCAGCGCTACATGCCCGGATGCCAGCGACGCCTCGATCACGGTCGAAATCACAGGTGGGAATCCGCCATATAACCTTGCCTGGGAAGACGGTACCGATGGTCCAACACTTTCTGGTGTGCCCGAAGGTAACTACGATCTCTTGGTCTCTGATGCATCCGGACTTCAACAAATTCTGACCTTTTATCTCGGTGAACCGGATGAGCTGGAATTTGAAGTGACTGTCGAAGGCGATAACACCGCAAGGGTGTCAGGTATTAAAGGCGGAACGGCTCCATACACTGTCACCTGGTCTAATGGCGAAGAAGGAATGGTGGCCAGCGACCTCCCGCTTGGCGTAAATTCGGTCACAGTACAAGATGCAAACGGTTGCGAACATACCATAGGAGCCAATGTTATCACCGTAACGGCGGAGGTCGTAAATCCCCTATGCGCCAATCAGAACACAGGCGCAATTCTTGTCAATGAGCCCAGCGGTGGCGTTCCTCCATTTACCTACACCTGGTCTTCAGGGCAAACCAGTGCTGCCATCTATGAACTCGCGCCAAACACCTACTTCTTAACACTAGAAGATGCAGTAGGTACACAAATCGTACAGGCATATGTTGTCAATGCGCCTCAGGAATTACAAGCTCAAGCAGAAGTGATAGACAACAATGTGATCGTCACCGCCATCGGAGGAACCACGCCTTTCTCGATCGCATGGGAAGATGAAACCATTCTTGGTTTCAGCCCTACGGATTTAGATTCTGGGACCTACGGCTATACCATTACCGATGGCAACGGTTGTAGCATCGATGGTGAAGTGGACGTCTATTATGCTTCAACCGAAAATTTGAATAAGTCTGAATTTTATATATTCCCTAATCCACTTTCTTCAGGGCCGCTTAACCTGCAATTCAGCACGGAAGGTCCCACGGAATTGATGATCTATGGGGCAAATGGTCAGGTACACCTGAGTAAAACTTTTCCCTCTGCAGCGACTATGCAGCAACATAAGATAGATGTCGCAAGCTTGCCAGCTGGATTATACTTCGTTCAATTAACAAACAACAATAGCACCCAGGCTCAACGACTCACAATTGCGCATTAAATTTGCTTGTCCGAGAAATGTTTTGAATATAAATATTTGGAGCGATATTGCACTGCTTCGTAGTATCTGCCTTCCCGCTGTCCGCTATAATGGCGGCACTATGCAGGCAGTTCGCTGCAAGCACTGGCCCTGTCTCCTAAGGGAGCCAGCGCCAGCGCTGCGCTCACTACCTTCATAGCACCGCCATTCCGCTACCATCGGGGCTATTTTGCAGCTGCCGTCCCTCAGGAAGCGTGAAATATGGGCAACTTCCTGTTTCAAGGACGCGCAGTGGTTTTTTAAACAGTCTGGCCCATAGCCGGGGGGAGAACCTTTTGCTGACCGCAAACTGTAATGCCAAGGGTAACATTTGTGTCTAGTTTTGATATACAGTAAAGCCGAACTTGATTGTCTTCAAAATATTTACACGATGCCCGAAACTATCTCCAAGCTCTTTAGCCTAGCCCTATTTTTTTGCATCTTGCTGCAAGCAATGGAAACTAGTGCCCAATGCACCGGCTCTGGATCGGACCTTCCCGCATTTGGAAATGCCGTTTCGGAATCCATTCCGGTGGAGGTTGATCCACAAAGCCAAATTGCCACAGTTTGCCTGATCATAGAACATCCGAATGTCTCGAGCCTAGAAATTGAATTATTGCCTCCCAACGGCCTGGCTCCCTTAAAGCTTATGTATGATGTATTGTCAATTAGCTATACTGGTCAGTCCGGCCAAGATTTGGGAAATCCTGAAACTACCGCTTATTTTTGCTTTACTACGGGAGCCACTGAAATTGCAGGCTACACTGGAGCCGATACCTGCATAGAAGGCTGTCACTATGCTCCGGCAAACAATTTTGATAATTTTTCCCTTCTTCCAAACTACAATCCCAACGGGAATTGGTCTCTGAATATCGGCAATTCCAGCGATCAGTCTGGGGCATTGCTTTCTTGGTCAATCGGATTTGATGACAGTGAATCTGACTGTGCAGTGGATCTTTGCCTCGGTGGAGCGCTCGATCCTACTAACGTCGCCTGGACTCCTGAAGACCTTTGCGCTAATGAGACGGCCTACGATCTGTCTTCTTGGCTGGCACAGGAAATTGCAGACCCAGCTGGCGGAGTAGAATGGCAGTGGACCTCCATTCCGCAGGGTCTAGTGAATGGTTCAGTGATTGATCTGTCTTCTCTCGCTCCCGGTACTAGCCTTATTGAGCTGACCTACAGCATAACAAACCTGCCCTGTCCTCCCGTTTCCTTGAGCCATTATGTTAATATCATGGCGCTCGACCAAACTGGAGAGGGCTGTGAAGTGGAAATGCCCGTTTCACATATGCAATTGGAACAAACAGAAGACCATGTGGCAACAATAGAAGTCTATCCGAATCCTCTTCAGAACGAAGCCTTGATTATCAATTTTGAGGGCAAGGAAGACAGCGAAATAATTGTTCTTTCTTCCAATGGACACGTGTATTTTCAGAGCACTTTAGCCGCTGGTCCAGGCTCACAGCAATATCAAATTGACGCCAGTAAATGGTCGCCTGGACTCTATTTTGTCCGATTATCTAACAATACTACTATCCGAACAAAACGGCTGCTCGTTCAACATTGACCTGCTAGGTAACAGCTGGCTACCGTATCTCAAGCATTCAGCTTTACAGTCTCTTAAAACCATCTGCTCTCTTCGAATTCCTACTTGATGTACCAAGAGAGAAATTGCATGGCTCCTGGGATAGGGCAGTGGCAAAATAGCCCCGATGGAAGTGGAAATGGAGGCGCTATGCCGGCTGTGAGTGCAGCGCTGGTGCTGGCTCCCTTAGGAGACAGAGCCAGTGCTTGCAACGAACTGCTGGCATAGTGCCTCCATTGCAGCGGACAGCGGGTAGGCCAGTGCTACGAAGCACTAATCTTTTGCTCCTAATCCCTATTTAGGCCATTCCTTGCTGGAAAATCAACTGAAAAGCACAGATGGAGCATAATCCGACCGAAAATTCCCTTTTGGACCTGTAAGATTAGGGTCATTTTCGTAGGTCTATACTCCGTATTCCCAACTACCTTTGACTTGGGAGATTGTGTCAATTTCTGGCTTACAGCGCCTAATGTTGTCACAAAGACCAATGTGCAAAATTGAGTGTCGGCTCATACAAAATTTGATTGTTTAAAGCAGCATCGTTTGTCTTCATGCCGTCTCAATGTAGGAGCAAAGAAGCTCCAATTGTTGTCCGAAAAATATTGAAATGTCTATACAAAGCTTAAAGCTTTACCCAGTGTTATTGTTTCTTTTGATTGCCCTTCCCTTCGAAGTGGCAATGGCGCAATGTACAGGTTCCGGAATTGCCATTCCCGCCTCAGGTAATGCGGTTTCAGGTTCTATAAATGTGACTGTTGACCCACTTAGTCAAGTGGTGAGTGTGTGTATGATTATTGACCACCCCGACGTATCAGACTTAACGGTGGAGCTTTTAGCACCTGGAGGAGTTATCCCACTAAAGTTGATGTATGATGAGCTTGATCTGAGTTACAGTGGTCAAATAGGGGAGGATCTTGGTAATCCAGGTACCAACGGATATTTCTGTTTCACCACTGCTGGAACAGATTTGACTTACTACAACGGGGGAGCGGGTTATCCGGGTGGATGTCACTTTGCCCCTGCAATCGATTACAACAGTTTGTTCAGTGTTCCGGGATATGATCCTAACGGCAGCTGGTCGCTAAATGTCACCAATTTCGGCAGTGAACCCGGAACCCTTGTCGATTGGTCCCTGGGATTTGATGATACGACTGCTGCCTGTGCCGCAGATCTCTGTCCAAATGATACTGGAAACCAGACCTTTGATCCTCCTCCCATCAATGGTACTGCTTTTGTTTGTTATGATGGAGAGGTGACATTAAGCACAGATCCTGCTGGCTACCTCATACCTACACCTGTGGATCCTAGTGGCCAAAATAATATCATAGGTGGTTTAACATATGCAATCTTCAACTGCCCACCAGGCGTGCCTTATGCCTCGGCAGCAGACTTTGCTACTGACCCTTGTTTCAACACAATTTTACCTTTTGATGAATCGGGAGGGCTACCACCGCAAGACTTTTTTCAGAACACCAATGCAACTGGAATGAACGATTATAACTCCACTCCGGTGTTTTATCTCTTGCCAATCATGTCTGACAATTATATTGCTTTTGCCAGTCCGAATCCCAACCCGATACCGACAGCCGTTCCAACAACAAATCTGGAGCAATTCATTGACGGGAACGGAGATGGGTGTATAGTCACAGGCAGTCCGACCCAGATTCGTTTTCTGGAAGAATTCACCGCAACAGTAGAGCCAGGATGTGATGGCGTACAGATAACCCTCGAAGGAGGTTTGCCAGGCTTTGATGATACTGCTTCCTACACCTGGACCAACAATGGTCCTGGTAATGAGACAAACGGTACAGCCTCTGCACCAGATTTCAATTTCACTATCACCGGGGTAAGCACAGGAGCGGCACTGAACATTACAATCGAAGATCCAAATGGTTGTTCAATCACGGTGACGGATGCAGCTGGTGACCTTGTCAATACTCCATTGGCCAATTGGACACCTGCCGATTTGTGTATTGATGAAACGGCTGGAGACTTGTCATCATGGCCCGACCAACCAGTTCCCAGTATGCCGGCTGGAGCGATAGCAGAATGGACTTCTACACCCGCAGGACTTGTAACTGGATCGACGATCGATTTGTCGACATTGCCGGCTGGTACTACTTCAATAGACCTAACCTATACTGTAACCCATGCTCCTTGTCCTCCGGTTTCGATTACACAGCCTGTAAACATCAGTCCTTTGCCAGATCCGACTTTGTTGCCTGGTCCGATACAGCTTTGTGCTCAATCCGGCAATTATCAGCTCACGCAGTTGATTGACCAGGCGAATGGCGGAGAAGTAGGCGGCACCTGGGAAAGTACTGATGAGCCTGCTTTTTCTTTGCTGGGTTTCACGCTAAACACCAACTCTGTGCCCACACCAGTTACACCTGGAAATTCATATACATTTACATATACGGTAACAGGGACCACACCTTGCGCAGATGCATCTGCCGAAATCGAGATTGAATTTCTCGACCCGCCGGAGATTGATTTGTTATCACCAGGAATCTCGGTTTGTTCTACTGAAACAAACCTGGATCTAACGGAGCTGTTTGATCCCGCAGGGACAAACACTCCGGGCGGGACCTGGTCCAGCTCTGATCTATTGGTGAATTCCTTGATTTCTGCCGGAACGCTGGACATTTCTCAAATTTCTGGTATTACTTCCGTTCCTATTACATATACAGTAGGTGATGCTGCCGATCCCTGTGGAGAGGTAGAGGAGACGTCTGCCATTGAAATTGAGGAGCAACCCGTGATCACAGGTTCAAATGGAGATGCTTGTTCTACCGATACAGCATTTGATTTAGAATCGCTTTTAGATGCCGGCTTTCCAGTAGGTGGTACCTGGACAACCTCATCTACAGAGGCCATTATTACAGGAACGACTATAGATGTCACCGCTGTAACCAGTCCACCTGTTGGGGTGACCTATGAAGCATTGTTGCCACCTGGTTCTAATTGTCAGCCAGCATCGGGGACCTTTAATATTGCTTTGGCAACAGGCCTGGATCCAAGCTGGACGACCGATGATCTTTGTTCGACAAACCCGGTCAATCTCGATATCAACTTTGGTGTTACAGGTGGAACCTGGTCCAGTGCCGATCCAGTCGTTGATGCGCTGATTTCAGGTGCCGATTTTGACGTGCCAGGGCTTCCTGGCGGGACAAGCAGTGTCGACTTGATCTATACAGTACCAGAAAATCTCCCTTGTCAGGAAGCAAGTTTGGAGCAAACAGTCAATGTGATCACAGTTGGAAACGCTGAATGGCAATCTGATCCCGTGCTTGAGTTCTGTAATGACGGACCGAGCGTGAACATGAACGATTATCTCCTAGATCCAACTCAAACTGGAGGAACCTGGAGTAGCTTTGATCTCAGCATCACTGATGATGGCATCGTTGATCTCAGTACGGGAAATACTGCTGGTCCAGGCTTCAATATTATTCGATATGAAATTCCTGGTATTGGTGCTTGTAGCGGGGACTTTGATGAACATCAAATCATCATCTTTGCTGCCTCCGATGCCTCCTGGACTCCACCAGCATCTATCTGTGTGGGTGAAATAGTGACTTTAAATGACTTGCTTGACGATCCCGCCAATACTGGCGGAACCTGGACTACCAGTGAGGGGACAATCTCCGGAGGCAACCTGGATATTGCTGGTCTTGATCCAATGCCAGCATCAGTAGACCTTACTTATACTGTTGCGGCCACTACTCCCTGTACCGAAGCAATATCTACACAATCCATCAGCATTATCCCTGATGGAGATGCTTCTTGGATCGCCGCGGATGTATGTGTCGATCCGGCAGATTCTGTATATGACTTAAATCAAATGCTTGAGCCAAGTGCTACCAGCGGTGGCACATGGACTGCGATTGAGACGGTAAGCATCAGCGCTACAGGAGAGCTTGACCTAAGCAGTCTTCCTGATCCGCCAACACTAAATTTGACCTATACAGTCCCTGGACAAAATCTGTGCCCGGATGTTGTTTCTATTGAGCAGGAAGTTAATTTCCCTACTCAACCAGATACGAACTGGGACAATTCCGTAACAGTGTGTTCGGGCGATGATGCCTTTAATTTGGATGATCTGCTGCCAGGTGCAGCAGATGCAAATGGGGTTTGGTCAAGTCCGGATGCCATCGTGACTGGAAATGAGTTGGATGCTACCAGTATTTTGGACCCTAGCTCCGGCAGTATAGAGGTGACCTACAACATCCCAGCCGACCTGCCATGTCTGGATAGTCCAACTACCTTATCACTTCCGGTGGCACCTGGAGTGGTTCCAGCGTGGATTCCTCCAGCAGTGCTCTGCTCCAATATCACAGATTTCAATCTGGATGATCTGCTCGACCCCGGTGTTTCTACTCCGGGTGGAACCTGGACAGCAACAGGTTCGGCTGTGATCAGCGGTTCGACACTAGATGTAAGTACCGTCTCAGGTAATTCCGTTGAATTGACCTATACAGTGGATGGGATTGGAACATGTCCGGGTGATGCACTAAGCCAAACGGTTGCGGTCAGTCCTGCTCCTACAGCTACTTTGTCCGGTGACTACACATTCTGTGGAGAAGTTGACGAGCCGGTATTGCTGGATCTTGTATTTACCGGCAATGGCCCTTTCAATGTGACCCTTGTAGACGACATTGGTACGCCTTTCAGTTTCGCCAATGTGATCGATGGCCAGGTTGAGATCAGCCCGGCACCGACTTCATCGACTAGTTTCTTTATAAGCGCACTGACGGATTCAAGTGTACCACCTTGCGATGCTCTTTCTCTCGATGGTGTAGCCACAGTCGCTATCAACGAAAATCCTGCTTTTGATAGTTCTTCTGTGGTAGAGCAGTGTATTTCTGAAACCGAACTTACGGTCTCATTTGCCATCAATGCCGGACTTGCCCCATTTACTGTTACCTCTGGCAATGGTTCTGTCTCTGCTGGAATTTTCAATAGTGATCCTATAGCCAGTGGAGCTCCTTACGAGGTGACAATTGAAGATGTAAATGGATGTCCCTTGGTCTTCAATAGTCTTTTCAATTGCGCTTGTGAAGGAAGCGTTGGCATCATGCCCCCTGGTCCAGAGGTGTTCTGTGGGCCGGAGACGGATATCCTATTTTCTTCCACTGCTGTCACGGACGCCGATGACATACTTGCCTACTATCTGCACGATAGTCCCACTGCGAGTCTGGGTAATGTTTTAGCCGTATATGTTGATGATGTGGGTTTGTTCTCTTTTGACGAGAACACAATGGAGTATGGAGCTTCCTATTATGTTTCGCCGGCGATTGGTAATGACTTAAACGGTGAGCCGGATCCAGATGATCCTTGCTATGCAATTGCTGCTGGAACTGAAATAATTTTTTATGAAGAACCGCAATCTGATGCAGGCCCTGATGACTTTGTTTGTGGCCTCACCTATGATCTTCAAGCGGTAGCCCCTGTTGTCGGAATTGGCACCTGGACAGTGGATGGTCTTCCAACTGGTTTGGAAACGGCAAACTTTGCCTCAGGAAATGATCCTGCCACTAGCGTAACAGTGGATGGACTCGGTACCTACACCTTTACCTGGACTGTTGAAAATGGAAGTCCCGATTGTGATGCATCTTCATCTGTCGATATTACTTTTGAAGAGCAAGCTACGTTCGTGATTGTATCTGAAGCATGTGCGGATGATTTTGAGACTTATACCGTATCCTTTGACCTAATTGGCCTGGCGAGCTCCGGAGTGGTGATTACCGATATTGATGGAACTGATGTGACTTCTGATCTTGTGGGGAATCAATTTACTTCCGGGCCTATTACAGCTGGCGAATCCTACAGTTTTGCCATCGAAGATGGAACTTCCTGTGAGGAATTCCTGGTCACAGGAGATTTGGAATGTACTCCTGATTGTCCTACACTGGATTCTGTTAGTAGTGATCTTGATCATTGTTCTGGAGAAGCTCTTCAGCTTGTCCTCGAACTCACAGATAATAGCCTTTCAACGATTACCTGGACAGACCCAGAAGGAAATGAAAGCCAGGGAAACAGTCTGGATCTGACAGCCCTATCTATTGATGCATGTCAAGAGGTATTAACATTCGCCTATTCTGCCATATGCAATGCTGATAATACTAACGAAATCAGTGGTGAAGTAAATGTTACTGTATATCCGCAGCCTTCCGGCTCTCCGGTAAATGACGGATCTTGTGCAGTTACTTTAGAGGCAGCTTGCCCTGAATTGAGTGTCAGCTACGAAATTACATCTGGCGATGGATTAGGCGACACCGGATCAGGCGATACTTTTGATCTTGCTGTAGCTGGTGAATCCGGAATTGTGCAGTTTACAGTTGTCAATCCAGGTGCTCCTGCAGGATGCGATGGAGAGCAAACATATGATCTTAACTTCCTCTGTCCTGATCTGGTCTGTTCAGAATTTGATGGATTGCAAAATGTTGGATCTGAGATATGCTCTGGCGAACAGCCACAAATTGATGATGGGGCGATTATTGATAATGATTATACTGGAGGAATTGTAGCCTGGTATTATGATCAGGATCCGAGTTTTGATCCTTACACAGGTGGAAGTGAGTATCTAGCAAATCCATTGCCTGAGAATCTCACCTGTGATGCTGTAAACTATACCTTCAAAGCCAGGTTGGATGGTATCCCGGATTGTACATTGTCGACTTCCGGCTTCCCAGTCACAGTGTATCCAAATGCGCAGGATTTTGTGGAATCCTCGGTAGATGGAGACTGCACAACTGGTCCTTCCGTTCAACTACTTTCGGCAGACGGCACTGTCTGTGATGAGGTATCTGAGCCTGCTCCGGATAATCCGGCCTGTGGCTCTGCCGATCCCAACACTGCGGAAGCTAGCTTGACAGTCACGGTCTTTTCTGGCACAACCTGCGAACAATCTTTCGACTTTTCAGCCACCGCGAGCTGCGCGAGTGTTCCCTGTACTGCTTGCCCTTCAACAACTGCTTCCAGTACCACAGCCGAAACTTGTGGGGAGATAAGTCCAACAATGCCAGTCCTTCCATTGGACGAAGATAACGGTGGAACCGTAGAGTGGTTTGAAGGTGATCCGACGGCAGGTGGCATTCCTTTGTCTTCGATTGATTTTACCAATGAGACCTGTGAGGGCTTTGAGATCATTCTATCCGCCTGGATCTTGTGCGATGCAGATGAAGATCCAAACACAGCCGATATCTATCAGGATCTGGCATATACTCATACACTGATGGTGTATCCTGAGCAGCTGACTGTTACCACTACAGACGGTGGCTGTGGCGTAGCGGCCAATGTATTGATCACAGCACTGGATGGAACCGTTTGTCAAGATATAAACTCAGCAGTGCCTGCAAATCCGCCTTGTGGACCTGCAGGGTCCAATACAGAAACAGCTATATATGCAGAGACTATATTTAGCGGTACTTGTACACTTGTCTTTGATGAGCAGGCGACAGCAACTTGTGATGCTGTGCCCTGTACTCCCTGCCCTACTACCATTGAGCCGGCCTTCGCGCCGATTGAGATTTGCAGTGGAGAGATACCGGTTTTGACAGACCCGATACTGGCAGATGACAATGGTAATCCGGTAGAATGGTTTCTTGGCGATTCTGAAACAGGTACGCCCTTTGCCGATGTTGTTTATGAGAACCAAGGTTGCAACTACATAGAATTTTTATTCAATGCCTTTGTGCTATGTGATGACGATCTTGATGATACAACAGCTGAAATTTATCAGGATCTCGCGTTCTCACAGATTGTACGACTCTATCCGGATGACTTCACCGTTTCTGCTACTGCAGGTGATTGTGTGATTGCTCCATCCATCCTTATAGAAGCAGCAGATGGTTCGCAATGTAGTCAGGTGAGTGGAGTGGTTCCCGAAGAACCAGATTGCGGACTTCCTGCTAACGAAACCACAGTAACAGACCCTACCATCTTTTTTGAAGGTTCTGCATGTGAACGAGTGTATGCTGATCTGGCTATCGCATCCTGTGCTTCCGAGCCCTGTGAAATCTTATGTCCATCCAGTTCTGACTTGCCTCCGAGTGGAGAATTTTGTAGCTCGGATGTAGTGATACCGCCTGTGCTCAGTTTGGATGACCCCAACCTCAATAGCGTTGAATGGTTTGAAGGAGATGCGGCAACTGGCACACCTCTGGCAGATATTCCTACGATAAATGAGACATGCGATCCGATAGATCATGTTGTTAATGCCTTTATATTGTGCGATCAAGATGGTGATCCAGGTACTGCGGAGGAATATATTGACCTTTCAGTGAGCTATCAATTCTCGATTTATCCGGCTCAGTTTACAACTGAAGTTTTACCAGGTTCCTGTGGTGTCGCTGGAACCATTAATGTATTGGCTGTTGATGCTACAGTTTGTGACACTGAATCCACAGCGGTTCCCGCCAACCCCGCTTGCGATAGCGGCTTAACAAATGATGAAACAATAACTTTTGAAAATGATTATTTCGATACTTCTTCATGCGGATTCTCTTTAGTGGTGGAGGTTCCTGCACTCTGTGCTGATCAACCATGCACTTCTTGTCCGAGTACCACTGATGTTCCCACAAATGAGGAACTTTGCTCAGGAGGCACTATTAATCCACCAACTCTTGTTTTGTTGAATGATAATGGAAACTCTGTTGAATGGTTCCTTGGTGATGCAGATACCGGTGCGGCTTTGGCAACAATACCAACAATCAATCAATCCTGCGATCCTGTTCCATTGGCTCTAAGTGCATGGATTCTTTGTGATCACGACGAGGATGACACTACAGCGGAAATCTATCAAGACCTTCTATTTACGCATACAGTCACTCTGTATCCTGACACCTATGTACCTATTGCAACACAGGAAGGCAGCTGTGGGACTCAGGCCATCCTGACGATTCAGTCTGCCGACGGCCAGGAATGCGAAGTCTTGCCGGGAGAGGTGCCTGTTGAACCAGACTGTGGCACAGGACTAAATGATAACCGTCCGATTAATTTCAATCAGGATTATTTCATTGGCACTGCCTGTGAATTCAATGTGGCAATAACGATAGCAGCCGATTGTGAAGCGCCTGATTGTGATGCATGCCCGAGCACTAGTGATGGCAATGGCACGCTGGAACTCTGCTCTGGCGATGCAATACAACCACCTGTAGTTACATTACAAGACGATAATGGAGAATCTGTACAGTGGTATCAGGGTGATCCTTTGACCGGAGTACCTGCTGCAGATCTGCCTACACTCAACGAAGGTTGTAGCGAAATTATACTTACAATAAACGCATTTATCGATTGTGCAACTGAAACCGAACCGGTTGATCTTGGTCTCGCAGTAGAAATTACAATTTATCCGGCACCATTTACCTTTGAAGGAACGGAAGGGGGTTGTGGAATTGCGCCATCCTGGGTTCTCAATGCTGCTGATGGATCGCTTTGTGAAAGTGATACGGGGCTGGTTCCGACCAACCCTGCCTGTGGTACGGCTGATCCCAATGTAGAGAGTCTTGATGGACCTGGGGTGTTTTTTGCGGGAACTTCCTGCGAGCAGACATTTGACGAGGTAGTGCTTGCACAGTGTGACCCGATAGATTGCACCTTGTGTCCCACAACTAGTGATGCCCCTGATTCGGAAGAAATCTGTTCAGGGGGAACGCCAGTTATTCCAGAGCTTACTTTGATTGATGATAACCTCAATACTGTGGAATGGTTTGTAGGGGACCCTGCTACCGGTCAAGCCTTCACAGATGTCCAATTCGAAAACAATTCTTGTGAGCCCATTACCGTAAGCTTGTCAGCATGGATACTTTGCGATGATGATGATGACGATACAAGTCCTGAAATCTACCAGGATCTGGCCTATACCTACTCTGTTACTGTGTATCCGGAACAGTTTGACTTTGTGGCGGTCCCTGGTGATTGCGAGAATGGGGCCTCTTGGCAGTTGTTTGCTTTCGATGGTACAGAGTGTGACACTTCGGTAGGGGCGACTCCTCAGGAACCCGACTGTGATATGACAACGGAAGTATTTCTTGATCCTCCTGGAATCTTATTTCAGGGGACGACGTGTGAACAAGTGTTTGAACAACCAGTTCCTGCTACCTGTGTGGGAGATGCTTGTCCAATAGATTGCCCGACAACATCAAGTACTCCGGATGCTGAAGACGTTTGCTCAGGTGATCTGCCTTCACTTCCTCAGCTGACACTCGATATTGTGACAGGAAACCTGGTAGAGTGGTTTGTGGGAGATCCGACGACGGGTACTCCCTTTTCGGATCTCGACTTTATTAATGAGACTTGCGATCCTGAAGTAATTGTGTTGAACGCTTTCATTCTTTGCGACGACGATGCTGACCCTGGCACTGCAGATGTCTACCATGATTTAGCATATGCCTATTCCATCCAGCTGTTCCCTGCTCCCTTTACTTACGCAACAAGTACTGGAGCCTGCGGATTGGCAGCTTCATGGACATTGACTTCCGTTGACGGGGCGACATGTGCAAGTGACCAAAGTGCCATTCCAGCTAATCCGCTTTGCGATAGCGGGGAGACGAACACAGAAACGCTCGTTGCACCTGGCCTATACTTTGACGGCTCTCCTTGTTCACAACTTTTCTTTGATGATGTTGAGGCGTCTTGTACAGCGACTGACTGCACAGCCTGTCCCAGTACAACAGATGTACCGGTTTCGCAAAACGTTTGCACAGGAGATGTTCCAAGCCTGCCGGTGCTTTCTTTAGTGGATGAGAATGGAGAAGCAGTGGAGTGGTTTGAAGGTGATCCCTTAACAGGTACTGCTTTGGCAGACTTGGATTTGACAAATGAGACTTGCGATTTCAGGTCGATTACCCTCAGCGCATTCATTCTTTGTGATGATGATGAAGATGACTCAACTCCGTTAATCTACCATGACCTGACTTATACTTTTGTACTCAACCTTTATCCGGAGCCTTTGAGCTTTGTTCCTACACCAGGTTCGTGTAATCAGGCGGCAGAGTGGACTTTGACTGCCGTAGACGGGACTCTTTGTGATAGCTCTGTAGGCGACGCACCAGCCGAGCCTGATTGTGATTCCGGCACGACCAATTCATCGCCGCTTGCCGGTCCCGGAATTCTTTTTGCAGGTTCCGGATGTGAACAAGATTTTGACCTGGAAGTGGCGGCTGATTGTGATGCCATTGCTTGTACCGATTGTCCAACAACAACCAGCACGCCGATCAATGAGGAACTATGCTCCGGATCTGTGCCGATTCCTCCTACTTTGGTATTGGTCGACGACAATTCAAACCCGGTTGAGTGGTTTATAGACGATCCACTAACTGGCACCGCAGTGGCAGATCAGGATTTTGCGAATCTCGGTTGTGATGCGATTGACTTTAGCCTGAGTGCTTACATTCTTTGCGACCATGATGCGGATCCTGATACTCCCGAAGAGTATCACGATCTACAGTTTACCTACACAGTCTCTGTTTATCCAGCTTCCTTTGATTTCATACCTGTCAGCGGAACTTGTGCACTACCGGCCTCATATACTTTACTGTCCGCAGATGGAACTTTATGTGCCAGCGATAATAGTCTTATTCCAATACAACCTGATTGCGGTACGGGAGCTATAAACACGGAGAGTCTGAATGGGCCAGGTGTATTTTTCATTGGCACAATTTGCGAGCAGGATTTTTCTGATGTTACAACAGCTGAATGCGCAGCAGTAGACTGCACTACTTGTCCTTCGACAAATGATCCTGATGGCTCTGAGGCGATTTGCTCTGGAGGGGTTCCTGCATTACCAACTCCCACATTGCAGAATGATAATCTAAACTCTGTGGTCTGGTATGAGGGAGATCCGGTTACAGGAACGCTTTGGTCCGATCTGAATTATCAGAATACGGATTGCGGCCTTGTGACGATTGTGCTGTCAGCCTATATCTCCTGTGATGACGATGAAGATCCTGGTACTCCCGAGATTTGGCAGGACCTTGCACTAACACATACTGTTGAGATTTTTCCAGCCATGACATTGATTCCTACATTTGATGATTGTGATGCTGGTGTTGCTGGACCTTGGGTGACTTGCGCTCTTGGTTCGCTAAGCTGGGAAGTTACTGCTGGTGACAACCTTGGGGCATCAGGAACAGGAGACCTGTATGATCAGGCTGTGGAAGGTGATCTTGGTATTGTTACTTTCACTTTAGTACAGCAGGCTGCCATTGATGCTGGCCTGGATTGTGGAGTCTTTGAAATTGAGGTCCCAATCGATTGCCCAAGTCTTTGTCAGGTAGACGCTAGCACTATAGCACCAGCTGCAATTTGCGAAGATGAACAGTTGGATCTAAGCACCTTGGTAGTTGGTGATGCCGGAGGGCAATGGAGTACAAATGCACCTCCAGGTTCGCTAGGTGGCAATATCTTCTTTGGTAACGATCAGGGAGGACAATCTTTCGATCTGAATTACACGGTGACTACCGGGCCTGACTGTATTGATATCACAACACAAACGATTCAGGTCTTGGAAACTCCGGTTGTAATAGCAGGAGATGGAGGTGATCTTTGCTCAAACGAGACAATCAATCTTTCAGGATTTGCTGATGGAGCGGACAGTGTATTTTGGTCTGGTGGACAAGGGCAATTTTCTTCACCCGCCAATGAGTCGACGAGCTATACACCGGCCATTACAGAATCTGGTGCAGTCTATCTCTACCTTACTGCAAGTGCCTTCTGTGGAACACAGGTCGATTCCGTTTTGCTCAATATCACACCAGCAGTTCCGATAAATGTTCCTGCTACCATTACAATTGACCAAGGGGATTCAGTGCCGATCAACATATCCGGAGGAAGTGGCTCCTTTGTCTGGTCTGATCCCGATAACACCCTAAGTTGCACCGATTGTCCCAATCCCACTGCTCAACCCATTGCCACAACTATCTACAATGTGTTGTCATTGGATGGATGTACAGAAGCCAGTCTTACAATCATCGTAAACCAACCTCCATCCTTTACCTTCCCCAATGCCTTCTCGCCAAATGGAGATGGTGTAAATGAAGTATTCCGTGCACTGCAAAATGATGTGGTCGAGATGGAGCTGTTTATCTATGATCGTTGGGGCAAGTTGCTTTACTCGACAGATAATGTGTTAGAGGGCTGGGATGGCTCCTATGAAGGAGAGCCAGTCGATATTGGAGTATACGTCTACTACGCCAGATATAAATACGATGATGAAGTAGCACGCTTCCATAAAGGAAATGTGACTGTTGTACGTTGACCCTGAATTAATTTATCTGCTGGCATTATGATATGATTGAGAACCATGTTTTTGCCGGCAATGGCCTCAAAAAAATGAAAATGAATTTACGAAATATTTTCTGTCTGCTTCTGACCTTGACTTTATGTTCTTCCAAAGCCTGGTCTCAAAATCCGCCATATGCGAATGTGAATTCCGATCCTACACAGGTGGGTTCCGATTATGAGTTTCAGATTGAATTGTCAACAGTTGCCTTCATTGGAACTGATTGTAACACCTTCTTTTCTCCCTGTCTCAATGATTTGGATGTTTTTTGGGAGTTGATCCCGGTATCGGAATGCGCACTTTGTCCAATCGACAACACGCCGGTTGCCTCTGGAACCTTGAAGGATGTCTTTTGGAGTGAGAATTGTGTATACGATGGATCGCCGAACACAGGCGATTGTTCCAATCCTGGAGGTTGCGAGCAGTTTTTCTATGTGCCTGTTGCAGATTTGTGCGATGGGATTACCTATAAAGTGGTGACCTATGCCTTTAATCCTCAGTTTACCGGTGGAAATAACGGATATCAGTGTTGTAGTGCATTTACACCGGCTACTGCTGATTTGCCAGGGATGAATGATGCTTGTACTTTGATCACAAATGGCGGTTCAGGGACCGGGTGGTTTAATCCTTCGTATCCGCAGGAATATGAGTTTACACTTGGTGGTACACCCCCTCCTCCAGTGCTAAACGTTACAGCAAATGTTGCTGACGGGGCCGTAATCCCATGTGGTTTTGAATTTGACACCGACTTTTCCGCTGCTTCGCCTGGTAATTGTGTAGATACAAAGTATGCTTATAGTATTTCAATAAATGGAATTACAGTAGAATCCAATGTCAGTGACTGTGGAACTACTACGGATCTCATCGATTATACTGCGGAGTTGATTGGCTGTCCTGATGAACCTGCTTGTATTGCAGGACTGGGCCAATACAAGGTGGATTGTGGGATCAATACCATTCGCTGGGAGGCAACTCAAGAGTGCACAGGAGCCGTGACAGTTTCCGAAGAGATTACTTTTACCCTTGATTGCGCTGAAGCGGATAATCTTGTAATTGGAGCAGGTGAGGAGATTCTGTGCCCGGACGAAACTGGGACAGTTGCAGTAGCGATCGCTGGAAATGTAAATATTCCTGCTACCAACGGCTCTTTCGAATTACATTGGAACAACAGCGATCCATATGCTAACCCCGCCCAAAATTATCTAGGAACAGGCTTGTCGGCAGATTTGACAAATGATGGCAGCTTTCCCTACAACACGCCTATTACGGTGATCGGTACAATATGGGATGACTTCGATACCGACTTTGTAGATGGTTGTCAGGCATTTTCGGGTACCGCAGAATTTGTGATGCTGGAACCGATAGTCGGTCTTCCTGCGAATGAACCTTGTTCCATCAATACCATGGTGATAGAGGCCAGTGGTGGTTTACCAGCCTATGACAACAGCGGATATACTTTTGATGCCACTTCTGCTGGTGCTGGGACCAACACGACCGGTGTATTTAACACTACCACAGCTGGAGATCCGATCCCGGCGGGAACCTATACGATTATAGTGACTGATGCAGCGGGTTGTTCAGCAGAGGTAGAGGCAGAAGTATATGATCCGGTATCACTAGAATTTGATGCTGGGGATTGCTCGGATTATGGAAGCCTTTCCGGCTCTGTTTCGGGCGGACAACCAGGTCACCCCAACCAGTCGCTGACAGATTTTCTTATTATTTCAAACCTTGATGGAGTGTTAGGAAGTGCAGATGCCTCAGGCAATTTTAGTGCTACTGGACTATCCGCCGGTGTTCATTTGATCACGGTCCGATATAACCATCTTGGCCCGGGAGGAATCCCAACTGGAGATGTTTGCCTGGAAGCATTCGAAATTGAAATTTATGAACCGATAGATTTGGAGCAGACTATCAGTTGTGAAACTAATACAGCCGTGGTGGTGGCTTCAGGCGGATATGCTGGCTCACCAAATGTAGCTGGTGCTTCTTTTGTTTATGAATTATTCGAGGGCAATCCACCTACAGGGGCCGCGCTTCAATCTAATGGCACAGGCGAATTTGTAGGATTGGATGCGGGAATTTATACGGTTACAGTAAACGATAGTAATCCTAATGTAGTTCCTGCAAATAGCTGTACAGAATCCCTTTCGGTAGAAGTATATGATCCCTTGCTGATCGACTTCACAAGCGATGCATGTTCTGCCAACACGGAGATCACAGTGGACGGCGCTTCAGGAGGCCTTGATCCATCGAATCCCGATTTTTCTGGTGGAAGTTATACCATAACACTTTCCGTTGATGGTTCGAATACACCTGCACCAGGTACAAATGCTATACAAACCTCAAACCCGAATGCAGATGCTCCTTTTACCTTTAGTGGTTTAGATGCCAGCACGAGCTACTTCATATTATTGGAGGATGAGCGAGTGGATCCAGACTCAGGTGAGAACTGCTCTACTACCATCGGACCAATAACCTTGAGTGAAATCCCAGAAATGGCTGTCAGCCCCGGTTCTTGTATTCGCCTAAATCAAATTACTGTGGACATGCTCGGGGGTACGGGACCATTCGATTATTATATCTACGACTTCAACTCGCCCTTACAGGGCGCACCTTCTAATTACGATCCTGCACTGGCGACAGCTGGTGCTGTCTTAGACACAAATGGTCAACCTTTGGCTATTGCTGACGCAAGTTCTTTTGGAGCATTCACTGATGTCCCCGCAGGAAACTATACGGTATATGGTGTGGATGCCAATGGCTGTCCGGAGTCGGTTGCACAGGCCCAGGCTTATGATGCTTTTGACATTGAGCTAAGTGCCGGTGATTGCGAAGGAATAAATTTAGTCGATCTGGCCTCTGTTTCTGGCGGCAGTGATCCGCAGAATACAGTTGGTGGAGGATTTCCTGGATCTTCCTATACGATATACCTCTCTTCCGTGTCTCACCTCTTTGGAGCGACTGCACCTGGTGATGTATTAGACAATAGTGGGAATCTGGTTCCTGCAATCTCTGCTGCAGATCTGAATGCCGCTCCAGGTACACCCGAGTTTACTGATGTAGTGGCAGGCTCATACTTCGTTGTTGTAACCGATGACCGTGGCTGCTCTTTCTCAGTCCCTGTGGAAGTCAGCGATGCTCCTTCGATGGAAGCTGCTGATGCAGGATGTGATGCTTATGGCCAGGCAAGCGTAACTGCTACAGGCGGCCAGGCGGATTGGAATTTCTATCTATACCCGCAAGGTGCAGCATTTCAAAGTGGCGGTTCAGGTGCCCTTCAAACTGATACTGGTGATGGCTCAGGGTCCGATGTTACAGGGGAGTTTGATGCAATCCCAGCTGGAACCTACACGGTATATGGTGTGGATGCAAACGGTTGCCCTCCGTCCAGTGCTGATGTCACCGTGATAGAAGAGATTGCTGCCGAGTTCGAGTACAATTGTGATTATGGTACCCTAACAGTCTCCGCCTCAGGAGGTTTATCAGAGGGAGATAATGCGGCAGATTATGTCTATGAACTCTTCACTTCAGCTGGTTCCTCTGTCACTGATCCGATAACTGCCTCTTTCGCCGATGGTGCACAAACTTTCGTCGATCTTTCGGCGGGAGAGTATGTACTTCAAGTATCCGAGGGAGATTGCGCTATCGAGATTGATGTAGAGGTTTTTGACCCAATAGAATTGGAGGGTGCTGGATGTGTCTTGGACTCTTTCGAGGCAATGGCATCCGGAGGTTATCCTGGTGCTCCATTTGTCTCTGGTGTGGATTACCAATACACGCTACTAGATTCACAGGGTATGGAGGTTTCAACTAATAGTACCGGAATTTTTGAAGATCTTGATGCAGGGGAATATACTTTGGAAGTAAATGACAATAATCCTAATATATCCGACGATTGTACCGAAAGTTTGACATTCACGGTCTACGCAGTTGAGATCACCAATGAATCCTGCGATTATAACACGGTTTCTGCGAGCATACCTGGTTACTCGGGACCTCAGGAATACATTCTAACTGATGACGCAACGGGCATATCGCTGCCGACAAGCCTTACTGGTAATTTTACAAATGTGCCAGCAGGAAACTATACACTTGAGTACTCTGCTGGAGATGGTTGTTCTGCGACAACCGCGGTTACGATTTTCGACCCAATTGTATTGACTGATTATAGTTGTCAGACGGGCGCAGTGGTAAGTGGCGGATTGCCGCCCTATGTGTTTAACATCACCACTTTGTTGGGCGGATTGGTTGGGAGCAATGACACTGGAATATTTCCTACCCTTCCTACAGGGTCCTACAATCTAATTATACGTGATAGCAACAATTGCTCAATTACGCAAGAAGTGACCTGTTTCAATTGCGAGATTACTGCGAACATAAGTAGCTCATGCATTGGCCAGACTGAGTACGAGTTGAGTTTAGAGCTTGGAGGTGATGGCACCTATAGTATATCTGATGGCGGCGCTCTTGATTTGACAGGTCAATCCGCCGGGCAAATTCAGTTGGGTGATTTTCCAAATGGGCCTTACACGATCACAATTACAAGCGAACTCGATGAAACTTGTGTTGAGACGGTTGAAGGGGAGAAGGACTGCTTTGAATGTGACCTTGGCGTTGTACCTGGTTCAGCCGCCTGCCTAGACCTTTTTAACTATGAAGTTCCGGTCACGATCTCAGGAACCGGTACCTTCACAATCACTGATAGCAATGGCACACAAACGGGTATCGAAGCAG
The DNA here is from genome assembly GCA_020629005.1 of Chitinophagales bacterium. Taxonomy (GTDB): domain Bacteria; phylum Bacteroidota; class Bacteroidia; order Chitinophagales; family UBA2359; genus JAHDDV01. The sequence continues at coordinate 53,184 of JAHDEE010000002.1, read as the reverse complement.
GTACTATCACTTTTGGACCTTTTGCAAATGGTACGGAGGTGATTACAGTAACCAGCGAACTAGACGAGAACTGCATTGAAGAGGTATCGGTAAGCAATGATTGCTTCGAATGTGGTCTTAATCCCGTAACGGACACTAGTTGTAATGACGAATCTACATTTGATCTCATCCTTGATCTGGTAGGCAACGGCACCTTTACAATCGATGATGGGACAAATCCGGAAATTACAGGTGCGGAGGCTGGACAATTCACCTTTGGGCCATTTAATAACAATGAAATATACAATATTGAAATTATCAGCGAAGTAGATCCTGGCTGTACACTCATACTTTCTGATACCTTTAACTGCTTTGATTGCGGGCTAACAGTAAATGAAACGGTCAATTGTTTGGATCTGGAGAACTTTGAACTGGAGCTGGAAATCATCGGTACCGGATCCTTTACAATAAACGACAATGTAGGCCCGGCGATTTCTGGAGTGGCAGCCGGCACTATTACTTTGGGACCATATCAAGACGGGAATTACAGTATTCTTGTACAAAGCGAGCTGGATGAAGAATGCGCCGAAGTTGTGAATGGCAACAGCAACTGTTACCAATGTGATTTGACGGCGGACATTACAACCAATTGTCTAGACTTACAAACTTTTAATGTCCAATTAGCTATTGGAGGTTCCAGCACGTATACAATTGATGATGGAGTCAACGGGCCAGTTACGGGACAGTCAGCTGGCACTATAGATCTAGGTGTTTTTGATAATGGATCTTACACGATCACAATCGTTGACGAGCTGGATGGATCTTGCAGGGAAGAACGGGTTGTCAACGAAGACTGCTTCACATGTGACCTCGCAGCTTCAGAAACGCTGGAGTGCATAGATCTAGACTCTTATACTGTGATCATTGAACTCGTGGGCTCCGGCTCTTACACCCTGACTAGCGGGGACAATATTCTCACGAATCAAACGGCTGGTTCGATTAGTTTGGGCCCTATTCCGAATGGACCTTATTCTATTGATATCGTCGATGAATCGGCCGATGATTGTGTGTTTAATCTAACTGGTGAAAGAGATTGCTTTGAATGTGATCTCGGGGTTCAGGCTTTGGAGACCTGCTTTGACGACTTCAATTACAATGTAACTTTGACAATCCAAGGGTCGGGAACCTACACAATCGAAGATGGTCAGAATGCACCGATTACAGGCGTGACTGCCGGGAACACACTAGTAGGCCCTTTTCCTAGTGGAGACTATACGATTGACATCACTGACGAAAGCGATGAAACATGTAATGAGCAGATTACTGGCAACGAGGTTTGTTTTGAATGTGATTTGCAAACCAATGTACTTCCTTTTTGTCAAGGCACGACAGAATTTTCGATACAATTGACTGTCGTCGGTACCGGTACATTCGAAATTGATGATGGAATAAATCCTCCGTTGACTGGCATAAGTAGCGGAGTGCATACAGTTGGTCCTTTACCCAACGGTCAACACAACATAGTGGTCACTAGTGAGATTGTGAACACTTGCACGATTACAGAAACGGTGGAGCAAGACTGCTTTAACTGTGATCTAGCGGCAAGTGCTGATGCGACCTGTGTTGATGGTGATACCTACGAACTTTCGGTTTCGATCACAGGTTCTGGTACATTCACTGTAGCAGATGGTGTGAATCCCACTCAGTCAAATTTAGAGGCTGGAACATACCTTTTAGGCGATCATCCTTCGGGCTCTTACAGTGTCTCGGTAGTCAGTGAACTTGCGGAAGATTGCGAGACAACGATAAGCAACGAATTGGATTGCTTCGAATGTCTTCTGGCACCAACCAGCGAGATCACTTGCCTCGATAATGACTCCTTTGAAGTTTCCATAACTATTGCAGCTCCCGGAAACTATCTCTTAGATGACGGTCAAGGAAATCAATCAACAGTAGTTGCAGGTACGCATATAGTTGGCCCTTTTCAAAATGGAAGCTTCACAATTACGGTGACGGAAGAAGATCATCCGGATTGCCAGTTTAGTATTTCTAGTGAGGAAGATTGTTTCGAATGCGACCTGGAACTAAGTCCATTGGTAACCTGCGATGGCGTCGATGATTATTTCGTTGAAGTGACTGTTTCAGGCTCTGGAAGTTATAATGTCGATGACGGGTTAGGCAACCTACAAGTACTTTCTGCTGGATTGCACACCTTCGGTCCTTTTGTAAATGGGAGCTACAATATAAGTTTTACAGATGTGGATAGACCAGATTGTTCATCCGCTGCAACTGGCGAACAAGATTGTTTTGAGTGCGACCTTGATGCAACAGGAACTGCGGTTTGCCTTGACGGCGAGACATTTGAGCTGAACGTATCTATATCCGGCAGCAGTTCTTACATAGTGGACGATGGGCAAGGCAATGTGCAAACAGCTGTATCAGCAGGGTCTCTTGACCTGGGCCCTTTTGTAAACGGCAGTTACAACATCACCATTACGGATGAATTGTCTGCCGACTGTGTTAAAACCCTTTCCGGAGAATTGGACTGTTTCGAATGTGATTTGCTCGCTTCTGGTACACCAACTTGTGTAAATGGCCAGGTTGAGGTGGTGTTGAATATTCTTGAAGGCAGCAACACCTACACTGTTGAAGATGGTGTTAACCCACCAATACCGGGGGTAGGGCCAGGCACCAGTGTCAATGTTGGTCCCTTTGCTCCAGGTCCGTATTCAATATTTGTTAGAGACGAAACACGTTTTGACTGCACTACCGAGGTAATTGGCGAACTCGAATGTACTTGTGAATTGACCGCAAGTGCATCTGTAGAGTGTCTTGACTTCCCCCGATACAATTTGTTAATCGACATTGAGGGGCCAGGTACCTTCTCACTTGATGACGGTAACAACACCACGCTTTCCGGTGTTTCGGAAGGTGCTACAGTATTTGGCTCATTAACCAGCAACGTGTACGTTGTCACCATTACAAGTGAAGTTGATACATCCTGTGTCTTTACTTTGGAAGGTACGCAAGACTGTCAGGAATGTGATCTTGACGCTAATGCAGAAGTTGAATGTATAGATGATGGACTTTATTCGGTGGTCCTTAGTATTTCGGGAAGTGATACTTATACCGTGCTTCAAGGTGATGAAGAACTGCTGAATTCAGTGGAGGCAGGAACTTACACAGTGGGTCCATTTTTAGACAACAACCTCTCATTCAATGTTTCGAGTGACTTGTTATCCGGATGTTTCTCCGTGCTGTCTCCGGAGCCTGATTGTTTTGTTTGCGATGCCCAACCTGCTGCAAGTACCGAGTGTTTCGACCAGAGTTCCTACTTCGTGGATGTTTCGCTTAACGGTAGCGGTACCTTCACTGTGGAAGATGGACAAAACCCACCTTTTGTTAATCAAACGGGAAGTGTCCAGGTCGGTCCATTCCTTAATGGCCCTTACTCGGTGATCGTTACGAGTGAGCAAGATCCTGATTGCTTCTTTGAGCTTACAGGCGAAGAGAATTGTCTTGAATGCACATTGAACGTTGTGCCGACAGCTACCTGCCAGGATGATGGTCTTGGATTCACAGTTGACTTGTCGATCGAAGGAGCCGGTACTTACACTGTTGAAGATGGAGTGAATCCGAGCATAAATGGTGTGACTGCAGGCGTGCTCACAACTGGACCATTCGAGAATGGTTCCTATAGTATTGCCGTAATTAGCGAGCTGGATCCGGAGTGTGAACAAATTATCACAGGGGAGGAAGATTGCTTTGAATGTGAACTTTCTGTAGACCATGTACCAGAATGCTCCACAGAAGAGCAGTTTTTAGTAAGTGTTACGATTTCAGGTGCTGGTACTTTTTCTATCAATGATGGAATTGGCGAAATCATCGTCAATCAACCTCCAGGAAATATCGTTCTTGGTCCATACTTGAACGGTATTTATGCTTTTACAATAACAAATGAACAAGATGCGGCCTGCTCAGAATTGATCAATGGAGAATTTGATTGTTTTGAGTGTGTTCAAGATGCGATGATCAGCACTAGCTGTGATGGTTTTGATCAATACAACGCAGTTCTAGAATTTAGTGGCGCTGGAACCTATACAATCGATGATGGTCAGGGTAATATTATTACCGATGCCAGTTCGGGCACTTACAATCTTGGAGAATATCCTAATGGAGCTTACCTGGTCACAATTACCAGTAATCTGGATGAGACTTGCGTTCAAACTCTTACCGGAGTAGAAGATTGTTTTGAATGTGACCTTGATGCCTCAGAATCCTCCGAGTGTATTGATTTTGAAAGTTATACTGTAATAGTGGGGCTTTCGGGATCTGGTACATACACGATATCTGATGGACAAAATCCCTCTACAGCTGGATTGGTTGCCGGTCAGTATGAATTTGGTCCTTACACGGGAAGCACCTATGCCATCACCATACAAAGCGAGCTTGCTCCTGATTGCAGTGCCACTTTGATAGGAACCGCTTCTTGTTTCCAGTGTCAACTACCGTCTGCCGCAGCTACCGAATGTATCGATGAAGATTTCTACAATGTCTTGTTTACCTTACCTGGTCCAGGCTCCTATACCGTGAATGACAATGTTAATGATCCGGAATTACTCGCTCCAGGCAATTATGTCTGGGGCCCGATTTCTAATGGTCCTTATAATATCAGCATCGAAAATCAAGAAGACGAGGAATGCAGTACCAATCTCACAGGAATTAATGATTGCTCATCCGACGAAGTATGTGAAGTCTCTTTATCTGGAACGCCTATATGTGTAGACGAAAATAATTTTATTGTAGAACTGAGTTTGACCGGGCTCGGATCCTTCAGTATTGACGATGGATTCACTGTCTTAACCGGACAAACCTCGGGAGTCATTGAGCTTGGTCCTTATCCGAGTGGTTCGTATAATTTTGTCGTAAGCTCTGAAGAGCTGGATAATTGTCTAGTCCCCTTTTCCGGTACCTATTTCTGCACGCCAGATTTTGTTTGTGATCTTGGAGTGGTTGTCAATACAGAATGTACGACCGTGGATACCTTCGATGCTTTACTTACCCTTACAGGGACTGGTACCTACACACTTGAATGGGGTGAAGGAAATGTGTTGAACAATCAATCTGCTGGATTAATTAGTATAGCTGATTTACCTAATGGTACTACCAGTGTCATTATCACTTCTGAAATCGATGATGAATGTACATTCACGGTTCCTGTAGTAAATGACTGCTCCGATGAGTTCAGCTGCGACCTGGAGGTATTGTCCGATATCGTTTGTCTCCAGGAAGGCGTTGACGGTTTTGAAATCATTCTGACTGTTTCCGGTACTGCTACCTACACAATTACTGACCCCACTATAAATTTCAATCTTGAAGGCGCTGTGGCTGGGCAATATGTATTAGGTCCTTACGAGGATGGGGCATACAATGTGACTGTCTCCAATGAAGGAAACCCAATCTGCTTCCAGGGAATCAACGGCAACAAGGAATGCATGTCACAACAGGAATGCGATCTCTCTATATCTCTCAGTGTAGATTGTGATGGAGATGATGTCGTTTTGCTGCTTACGATTGATGGAACCAGTATATATAGCATCTTTAGCGACTTCCAGGTCATCGAAAATGTCGGAGCAGGTGTGTATGAATTAGAGGAAACAGGTTTTATCGACGATTTTTATAATGTTTTCGTGCAGGACAATCAGGAATTTGCTTGTTTCGAAAGTGCAAGCGGTGCCAGAGATTGCCCCGAATGCGACTTTACGACGACTGCCACTCCTGTCTGTGACAATGATAATCAGTTCTTCGTAGAAGTGCAGATCGAAGGAGAAGGAATATTCGATATCTCTGATGGCTTCCTTGGAAGTTTTCTTGTGGAGGATGTGGAAGCTCCCGTTACTGTGTTGGTTGGTCCGTTTGATGACGGTTTCTACAACATATTCGTTAATTCCGACGACGGATTTTGCTTTGACCAATTCTCAGGATCCTACGAGTGCGGGCCACAAGTTGAGTGTGATCTTGCAGTTTCTTATGCGATATCCGATTGTCAACCCAACTCAGAAGAGTATTTTGTCATTGTGACTATTGATGGAAGTGATACCTATGATATCTCCTGGGGCCCCTTTATCGAGAACTTTATCGATAATGCAACTGCAGGTGTTTATGAGCTTGGTCCTTTCACAAATGAGTACTCCATTTTTATAGATGAGAGCAATGGGTTCTTTTTCGACTGCAACACCTCTATTTTTGGTGAATGGAGCTGTGAATGCGACTACTCGGTGGCCGTTGATACGGAGTGCATTGATGAAGACTCGTACAACCTGATTCTTACCATCGAAGGAGAAGGCACATTTACAATAAATGATTTTGAAGGCGAGGTACTGGAGAGTGTACCTGCAGGAGAATATATTCTTGGCCCCTTTACCGAGGATCCTTTCCAGATTCCTGAACCATTCTTCTACTTTGTCGATATATTCTCTGACCAATTCCCAGAGTGTACACAAAACTTGTTTGGTAATGCAAACTGCTTGCCCGATCCACCTTGTGAGCTGGTAGCCAATGTGGCCTTTGAGTGCTATGAGGATGGTGTCACTTTTGACATGATCCTTACCATTGAAGGAGATGATAGTTATACGATTGAAGATGGAATCAATGATCCATTAACAGGTCAATCCGCGGGAACATACACGCTTGGTCCTGCAACAAACGGTGCCTATGAAATTATAGTTAAGAGCGAAGACTTCCCAGACTGTACCCAGGTACTTTCCGGTGGACAGTTTTGCGAGCAACCACCAGAATGTGACCTGGTGGCAAATATACAACGGGAATGTATAGATGATGATAATTACGAGATCAGTGTTACCATTAGTGGAAGTGGCCAGTATACGCTGGAGACAGGTGTTGGTCCAGACCAACAGGATCTTGGCCCTGGCACCTATACTGTTAGCCTGCCAAACGGTTCCTATGAACTGAAGGTCTACGATCAATTGAACTCTCTCTGCCAGCAGGAATTTGCTGGAGACTTTGATTGTACACCAGTCATCCCTTGTGATCTCACTGCCAATGTACAGGCGGTTTGTATTGATGGAGAGCCTTCTTACAATCTTCTGGTCGATATCTCTGGTTCAAGTCAATATGACATTGAGGTGCCAGGCTTTGAGACCTTGCTGGATGTTGGGACAGGAGTGTACACCTTTGGTCCGATTCCAAATGGTGCCTATTCTTACCTGATCACAGATCAGCTGAAGGAAGACTGTGAGCTTTCAGGTAATGGAGTGAACGATTGTCCTTTCTTTCCTCCTGCTTGTGACATTGAAACCAGTATCTCTTATGAATGTGCAGGAGACGGTTCAAGCTATTTTGTAATTATGGATATTGCAGGTGCAAGTACCTATACTATGTATGAAGGACTTTTTGGTGGCGGACCTCCTTTCAATGGTGACGTAATCCTATCTAGTATCTCTGCAGGTCAGTACACCTTAGGGCCTTATCCAGCAGGAGGCACAACAATTCTGCTAGTTGACGATTTCAATGTCGGTTGCTTCGCAGATTTCGTGATCGTAAGAGATTGCTCCTGTGACCTCGACTTTGTGCTTGACCTAGAATGCGAAGATGAGGATAACTATTATATCAATTTGGAGATTCAAGGATCTTCTACCTACGAGATTACAGTCAATGAGTTCGGCACAGACAACGACGTAGTGCTCACAAACGTCTCTGCCGGACTACAGACTATCGGCCCATTTGCTTTTGATCAATTCTTTTTCAGTATCGCTGATGAGCAGGGGGATTGCTTCCAGGATTACCTGGGAGTCAGGGATTGTTCGCCAAATAATGGAGAATGTGATCTCGAAGCAGATATCGTCAACATTTTCTGTGACGAAAACAATTCGGTGTTCATAGATGTGCAGCTTACCGGTTCCAGTGTTTACACAATACAATTGAGTAACCTGCCAGGAGATCCGGTTCCTGCAGGGATACACACTGTTGGCCCTGTTCCTGATGGGTTCAATTATTCATTTACGGTACGGGATGTAGACAACGGAACCTGCATAAAGACATTCAACGGCAGTTACGACTGCGAACCGGAAGTAATCTGTGATTTAGACGTAACCTTGGGTACCCCTGCTTGTAATGAGGCAAACGATGCCTACTTCGTTGATGTCACTGTCTCCGGTTCCGGCTTGTACAATATTGATACTGGCCCGGGTGTACCCGATATTGACGATGTTGCAAGTGGAACGTATACCGCAGGCCCGTTTTCTGGGGGCCCCTTTTCAATTGATGTCACCAAAGTAGATGATGCAAGCTGCTCAGAAGCAACTAACGGAAACTACAGCTGCGCACCTCCGCCATCCTGTGATCTGGGCGTTGAGATATTGGATATAGAATGTTCTGGCTTCCTGTTCTTTCAGTTCTTCACAATGACTCTCCAGATTACCGGATCTGATAACTACACAATTTTTGTCGACAACGAACTGCTAGAAGATGTGCCCGCAGGAATCTACACCTTCGAAGACTTAACTGCACAGACAGCTTATGAAATTTATGTGGAGAGTAACAATAATCCAGAGTGTTTCTTCCTGAGTAGTGGGCCGAACCCTTGCAATGATGAAGTAGATTGTTCCTTGACCAGCAGCGTTAATGGCAGTTGTTCGGGAGAAGATACTTATACTTTATCCGTCACAATTAATGGACCTTCAACCTATTCGGTTGATATACTTCCTGCCGGCGACTCTGTATCCGGCTTGCAAGAAGGAGTCTATCAATTTGGTCCTTACAGTGGAAGCCTTGGCACCGTATACCAGGTCGACGTGATAGACGAATTGGATGGCAACTGTTTCTTCACCAGTACCGGTACACTGGACTGTAATCCGGAACCACCAACTTGTGCCCTCAGTGCAGAAATTATTGACATCAGTTGCTCAGGAACCTCCTTCTTTGATCTGTTCGATGTCACAATTCTGATTGAAGGTAATGGCCTGTACACAATCACAACTGCTGACGAAACGATAGAGGGCGTAGCTCCAGGAACAATCACACTAGGGCCTTATGTGGCTGAGGAATTATACTCCATCAGAATCGAAGATAGCAATATCTCAAATTGCTTCCAGGTAGTGGAGGCTCCAAATCCCTGCTCTGATGAAGTGGAATGCGACCTGTTCGTAAATACAGAAGTACAATGCCTTGAAGAAGGCTACAATATCCTCGTTGATATTAGCGGTTCAGATACCTATCAGGTTCTGGGAACAATAGGAGGGCAGCCCTTTGAGATACAAGGAGTCGTAGAAGGTCAGCTTGAACTCGGACCCTTTAGCGTGGAAGGTACTTACGATATACAAGTGATCAGCCTGGTGCAAGACAATTGCAGCTACACGAATTCTGCATTTGCAGAATGTCCGGATGAGCCGCTTTGTGATGTTGGCCTGGAACTGATAGAGGTGATTTGCGATGAGATTGATGATCAATCTGTTTACTCAATAGAACTACAGCTAACAGGTTCGGAAACCTATACCATCTTACTGGACAATGAAGTGATCGAAACCGATGTAGCAGCTGGTACCCTTTTAATTGGCCCATTCCCAGCTAGTGGAGGCACCTTTACCGTACTGGCCCGATCCGATGATGATTGTTTCGAACAAGTTTCCGGAACCAACAATTGTGTGATCACTGGATGTGTACCTCCATCTGCTCAAGAAACAGTTGTCTGTAATAACAATGGAACCTTCAACCTGATTGTGGTCTTCGATGGAGCAGCTCAATACGATATCGAAGCAAACATTGTTGGTGGGCAATCTGATCAGGCGCTATCACAGACTTCAGGTAGCCTTGAGCTGGGACCTTTTGTGGGAGGTGTTGAAGATACCTACGAGATTACGGTTACTCAGACAGATTATCCCCAGTGCTTCCTGGCATTAACAGGCTCCACTGATTGTCCGGCCGATCCTGTTGACTTTTGTAATCTCTTTGCCAGTGCTGAAGACAATTGTATTGATGAATTTTCATACGAAGTAGATGTGACACTCACGGGTAGCGGTACTTACAATATTTACAGCGACGCTGGTGACTTATTTGGACAGACTGCCGGAATCATAAATCTGGGGCCTTTCTTCAGCTCTTCCTACACGATTTATGTTGAGAAGACCACCGATCAGACCTGTAACCAGACACTCGAAGGAGCACTACAATGCGGGGAGCCTTTCCAATGTACACTGATTGCAGATGTTGATGATGAATGTATCACAGAGGATACTTATCAGCTCGTAGTTGAAATAAATGGAGGAGGTACCTTCCTGGTAAACGATGGTTTTGGAAATATAACCACCGGACTTGAGGCAGGCACATATCCTTTCGGTCCATTCTCTGCAAATAACTATACTGTTACTATTCAAAGTGAGATTGATCCCGGCTGCTTCCAGGAGCTTACCGGTTCCAGCGATTGCTCAGATGATGGTACTTGTACCCTGCAACTTGGTACGGAAACAACTTGTGTAAGCGAAGACTTCTTCAATGTACTACTAACCATAACCGGAAACAGCACCTATACCATCAACAGTACAGCTTCAGGATTCACCCCACTCGAAGGTCAGGTAGCTGGTGACTTCCTGATCGAGAATTTTGAATTTGGCTTCTTCGACATCTTCGTAGAAGACGAACAAAACAACGAGTGCTTTGCAGGTCAGTCAGGAAATGTGGATTGCAGCAATCCACCTAACTGTGATCTCAATGCCCAGTTCATAGATTACGCTTGTATTGGAGATACCGACTTCTACAACATCAATATCAATATAGAAGGATCGGGCACTTATAGTGTCTACGATGGATCGCAAGTTTTGGCAGAAGGAGTAAGTCAGGGCGAACTCGAATTGGGTCCTTTTACCACTCCTCCATACAACATCTTGATCAGCTCTGATGTCCTGGCAGATTGTAGCCAGTCGCTTAGCGGTTTCGCGGTCTGCGATCAAAATCCTGACGAATGCCCGCTGTCCACCTCGGCAATTGTCTCCTGTATCGACGAAGATAGCTACTCGGTTGAAGTTACATTCCTCGGCACCGGTACCTACACCGTAGATGACGGCCAGGGACAAGTGCTAACCGGAGTGGTGCAGGGAACGGTCTTCCTGGGCCCATTCCCGAATGGTGCATATAATATCACGGTGACAAGTGAACAAATCGAAGATTGTACTTCCAGCATCGTCGGCTTCAAGGACTGTGCAAATCTTCCTGATTGCTCCTTGGGTATTGATGGCGAGATCACCTGCATTGATGATGATTTCTTCTCAGTGAGCCTAACAGTGGAAGGTATTGGCACTTATATCATTTTTGATGGAGTAAATCCAGCTATAGGCGATGTCGTCGCAGGCACTTACGAAGTAGGGCCAATTCCAAGTGGATCCTACACCATCGCCGTAACTGACCAGAATAATCCTGACTGCTTCCAGACAGTAAGCGGAAATAGAAATTGCAGCATCGATGTACCTTGCAATATCGATGTGGTTGCTAACGCAAGTTGCATCGCTCAGACAACGACCTATACAGTAGATCTATTCGTCGACGGTTCCGGTACTTATTTGATTGAAGGCATGGGAGAATCCATCCCCGATTTCACCGGCGGCACGCTATCTCTTGGGCCATTTGATGAGCAGGAATATGAGTTCATCATTACAGATCAGACAGATGAAACCTGCGTGCGTACTGCCAGCGGAACCAAAGTTTGTGACGAAGACAATCCCGGCGGCGGCGGCGGCGGAGGTGGCGGAGAAGACGAATGCGCCATTTCCACAAGTTCGGAAATTGTGGTACTCGATGCCACGAGATTCTATGTTGCCGTTGACTTTGTAGCAGCCGGAACCTGGACTATAGAAGACGGCGTGAACAGTCCACTGTCTGGCCAAACAGAAGGATTTGTGCTAGTTGGCCCAATCTTCAATGGCGACTACGAAATAGACTTCACTAGTGAAACGGTCGATGATTGCGGCACCACCATTAGTGGTAACTGGGCAGGCGAGATAGAGCTCGGCATGATCACCGACTTCATTTGGGAGGATGTAAACAAAGACGGAATTCGGGATGAAGACGAAGATGGTTTCGGCGGTGTAACCGTTACACTGTTCACCGATGAAAATGTGCAGCTGCAAACGACCGTCACAGACGAAACAGGTGCCTACACTTTCGATAATCTTGCTCCAGGTTCCTACTACATTATAATGGATGTGCCCTTTGGTCTCAATATTTCCCCGCAGGATGAGGGAACAGATGAAAGCATTGATAGTGACTTCAATCAAGAAGGCATCTCACCAATCATAGAGCTAGTGGAGGGCGATACCGTAACTGAAGTCAGTGGAGGTCTCTACGAAAGCTTCGATTGTAACGAACTGTCTGCAAACGCCTCAATCGTTTGTAATGGCGACCAATACTTTGTTGGTCTGTCTATTGTGGGAGGAAATTCACCCTATCAGATTAATGCAGGAGAATTCTACAACGAAACAATCGCAGTTGAAGACTTCCCGGTACCTTACCTTGGCCCTGTGCCTGCCGATAGGGACCTGGAGATTTTTGTGATTGATTCTGAAGGATGTCCGATAGCATTACTTGCAGTTGGAGACTGCGAAAATGTGGGTATGGAGCTACTTGGTTTTGATGGCAGAGTGGAAGAAGAAGGTAATCTCTTGTATTGGTCAACCGCAATGGAAGAAGCGACAGATTACTTTACCCTGATGCGCTCCACCGATGGTCAGTACTATGAGTCCATCGCAGAAATCGAGGCGGCAAATTATAGCTCGCAGGTAATCAACTACCAGCATCTCGATAAGGATGCGCCACGAGGTACCAGCTATTACCAGTTGATACTGACCGACATTGATGGTACAGAAACGCCAAGCAATATCGTAAGCCTCACGAGAGGCGATTTGAGCTTTGGTATCATGAACCTGTCGCCAGTTCCGGTGCTCGATTTCCTCAATGTCGACTTTTTGCTACCGGCAGACGGAACAGTGCAAGTGCAAATTCACGATGTGCTGGGAAGACTCATCTTTGAAGAAAGAAGGTCCGATGAAAAAGGACAATACACCTGGCGAATAGATGCTGCCAACTTCCCGGCAGGTACCTACCTCCTGAGCCTGGCTTGGGAAGGCGAACAGAGTACAATCAAATTCGTCAAGAACTAGCCCACTTTATATGATTGTTTGATACATGAGGCGGAAACATATTGAGCCATGTTTCCGCCTCTTTTCATGTTCCCCCTCTTTTTTTGAGTCCGCATTTTTTTGGAGCGAAACAATCCCGGTCGCGGAAAGGGGCTACCCGTGCTCCACTAATACTCACTACTTATCCAGCTTGTTCCTGCTCAGCCACTGCCGTCTCTTCGCATACTCAGAGCCGCCATTGGCTGGCAGTCACTAAGCTGGCTAAGCAGCTCGTTCCGTTTCGCCCGGGGCTATTTTGCACCTGCTTCCACGTGCCTACTTCCGCTCCCTATGAATCACAGTTCCATAACTATTAGACAGTTCGGATATCCAGGTGGAAATCTGTTGGCATTGGCCCATCAGCAGACGAATTTCGTCTGAGGTGGGATCTTCTTTGTGAATCCGCATCATTTCTGCTTCCTTTTCGGCTTTCAAATCCTGAAGACAGAGCAGTCGATATCGGTTCACCAAATCCATTACTCGTTTGTCGAGCTTTTCCTCTTCTTTCGGAGTGAAGATTCGATGCTTCTTCTCCCAGTTTTCGCTCACGTCAGCCCTAACATCACATACGTCCACTGCAATCTTGCTGATGAGGCTCTCTTGATGATGAAAGAAAAACCCTTCTTCACGGTATCTTCCTTCATCCATTTCTTTGGTATATAGCTCATAAAGTGAAAGGTATAATGGCGCTTTTGGTGGAAACTGATCCAGGGTCTTACGAAGGATATCCGCCACCTTTTCTTCCGATTCCCCCAAGGCTGTGTGCCCAAATCGAATCAATACCTCCAGGAGTTCCCGTTCCACAACCTGAATTCCGCGATCAACCACCTTTGCAGCAGCATTTGGATTTTCAGGCAAGATCACCGCCTTGACTGCTTCAGCAGTAGGAGAGGGTTGCTCTGTTGGCGCCGCAACCGACTGTTGCCGCTTCTTTCTCTTATTGCTGCGCTGTTTGTTACTGGCATTCGCAATTGCCTCCTCGGAAACATCCAAGAGACTGCTGCACTCTTTGATATAGATAGAACGTTTGATCGGATCGGGTATCAGACTGATACTCTCCACAATGCTGTTTACTACGCCCGCCTTCTTGATCGGATCGCCTTCCGCTTCTTTCAGCAGCAGGTTGGCCTTAAACAGGATAAAATCTTTTGAATCATTACTTAGATATTCCTGCATGCGTGCGGCTCCCACTTTACGCACATAAGAATCCGGATCTTCTCCATCAGGTAGCTGAGCAATCCGCACATTTAAACCCTGCTCTAAAATCAGATCAACTCCTCGAAGGGCAGCTTTAACTCCTGCACTGTCGCCATCGTACAACATGGTCACGTTAGGCGTAAAGCGGTTGATCAATCTGATTTGATCGACGGTCAAAGAGGTGCCGGAGGAAGCGACTGCATTTTCAATTCCAGCCTGAAACAGTGAAAGCACATCTGTATAACCCTCAACCAGCAGACATCGATCTTGTTCCCGAATCGCTCTCCTGGCTTGAAACATTCCATACAGAACAGCGCTCTTATTGTATATGTCTGACTCCGGAGAATTGACATACTTGGCCGCTTTTGGATCTTTCTTAAGCACTCGCCCAGCAAAAGCTAATACTTTACCACTTAGATTGTGAATGGGAAACATGACCCGTCCGCGAAAAAAGTCATACTTGCGAGTCTCTTTCTGTTTGATCAGTCCCAGTTTGAGCAACAGATCGAGATTGTAAGATTTATCGGAGGCAGTGTTGGTAAGTGCCTCAAAGGAATCCATTGCATATCCCAGTTCAAATTTCTTGATGATCTCTTCCCGGTATCCACGCTCTTTGAAGTAGCTAAGGCCAATCTTGCGACCCTCATCACTTTCCATCAGGTTCTGTATAAAATAGTCTCGGGCAAACTCATTGATCAGAAATAAGCTGTCTCTTGCCTTCTTTTGTTCCTTTCCCTCCTTGCTCTCAATCTCTTGAATCTCAATGTTGTATCTTTCGCCAAGCCAGCGAAGTGCTTCAGGGTAGGTATACTTCTCATGTTCCATGAGGAAGTTCACCGCCGAGCCTGCCTTTCCACAACCAAAGCACTTGTAAATACCCTTGCTTGGAGAAACGGAGAAGGATGGGGTCTTTTCATTGTGAAATGGACATAAACCAATTCTGTTGGATCCTCTGGGTTTGAGATCCACAAAATTGCCGACAACATCTTCAATATCGGCAGCATCAATGATTTGGGCGACGGTTTGAGGGGGTATCATAGTGCTAATATAGTACTTGCGGAGACGCTCCGCATGTTTTTGTGGTGCACTGTTTTTGTATCATAATCCAGACCAAAAAAAAGCCCGGTCATTTGACCGGGCTTTAAGGATTGTGTGTGTAATTACTTTCGTAATTAGGATACTTCTTTTCCTCCGTCTAGCTCGTCTTGCCATTTCTCCAGCTCTTCCCATTTACCATCAACAGCAAGTTGTGCTTGTCGGGGCCAGGTTCCTGGATCATGAATCGCATATCTTGGGCCTGCAGCGGCAAGTATTTCCTTGAGCTTGTCCACCTCCGTCCCTGCCAACTGCTTCCAGTTTACAATACCGGCAGCGTTCAGGTGTTCTTCGATCTTTGGACCTACTCCCTCGATCTTCTTTAGGTCGTCGGGCACAGCAACAGTTTCCGTCTCTTCAGCAGCGCCCGCATTGGCTTTATCTGCCGGGTCAACGCCACCTTCCAGGTAGTCTTGCCACTTGTTGAGTTCGTCCCATTCGCCATTGGCTGCCATTTGTGCTTGCTTTGCCCAGGTTCCTGGGTTATGCACCGTGTAGCGAGATCCTGCATTGTCCAGGATTTCCTGAATCTTTGAGGTCTCGGTGGCACCAAGCTTCGCCCAAGTATAGATTCCAGCTTCGTTAAGCTTTTCTGCAATCTTAGGACCTATACCCTCAATTTTGGTGAGGTCATCTGCTACAACTTGCTCCACAATAGTTTCCGTGACAATGGTCTCAGTCACCACCGTTTCCGTGATCTGCTCAGATACAAGGCCAAGGCTGGAATTAGCTTCATCTACTTCTGGCTCCGGAGTCGGTTCCGGCGCTGATTCTACCACTGGCTCAGGCTCCGGCGTTGGTTCCGGTGTAGTTTCCGCTACTGGCTCTGGTTCTGGAGCAGCTTCAACAACAGGCTCTGGCACATTCTCAACCACCGTCTCTGTTACAACCTCTACTGTTTCAGTCACAGTTTCTACTACTGTAGGTTCTGCAGCAGGCGCAGGCGCAGGAGTGTCAGATTCAGAGATCACTGAAGCGGCAGGTTTGAAGTAGCTGACCGTAGCCACAGCCTCTGCCAAAGGTGGCTTTTCGCGCACATGGCTCTTTACCTCCGAAACGATTGATTTAAAGGCGTCAGGATGATTCATAGCAAGATCAGCCAGCACTTTTCGATTGATATCAACTCCAGCCTGCTTTAATGCAAACATGAATTTAGAGTAGCTGATACCTTCCTGACGGCAGGCCGCGTTAATTCTGGTGATCCAAAGTTTACGAAATTCTCTTTTCTTGTTTCGTCTGTCTCGGTATGCATACTGCAATCCCTTTTCAACGGCGTTCTTAGCGACCGTCCAGACATTTTTTCTTCTTCCGAAGTAGCCTTTCGCCAGTTTCATCATCTTGCGACGACGATTACGAGCGGCTACAACGTTTACCGATCTAGGCATTCTAATTTGAAGTTTAAATAGTTAAAAAAATCCAGGTAGGGTCTCCGATTAGAGATTGAGCATTTTTTTAACACGTACGGCATCGCCCTGGAAAAGAACATCTGCAACATTAAGTCTACGCTTACGCTTCTTAGACTTTTTGGTCAGAATATGGCTCTTGTAAGCCGACCTTCTCTTGAGCTTGCCACTACCTGTTAATTTAAAACGCTTTTTAGCACCCGAGTGAGTTTTTGCCTTAGGCATAAAGCATCAAAATTTAGAGATCAATTGTGCCATATTCCGAAATAGAAGCTAGGCCGATAGTGAAGCAATTGATCACAGATTAAATAATAGGCTGCAAAGGTACGCTTTCTGCCGCATATTTCTGAAGAAATAGCCATGAATCGCAGCCATGAATCGAAATTGTTGCCACAATCAAATGATTTCCAGGCCGAGAGACCTAAATGCCTCAGCGATAGGAGTGGAACGAGCCGCCGGAGTAGCCGTGTGAGGCCTGCCGGGCAGGGGCTCGACGATAGGAGAGACCCTGACCGGCAATGGCCGAACCGGCTACTACAAGGTGAGTATTAACGGATAGCGCGGCCCGAAGCGACTGAGGCACACGCCCTAAAGCGTGTGCTGAGGAAGCGAAGGGAGAGGCCCAAATAGAAAATCCCAAATCTTTAACCTCAAGGGTTTCTTTGATTCGCGGGCGCCTAACAGATAGCCGACAATGCAGGCTATGCGTCCCTCGTTTTTATTGATAATTACTAACTTACAACGTTAATCTATAGGCTTGATTCGAGGCATAATGACGCTGTTTTCACTTTGATTTGGAATTCCAGGCTTATGCTTTCATCCAATTGTTTTTACAATCCTTCCTAGCATGAAAAAGTACTTTGTATTGCTGTTGCTATTCACATTGTCGAATGTGTATGCTCAGAAATTGACCGAATTTCCGGCTGATCCAAGTGAGTTTGTGAGTGCCCTTAAATCAGCCAGCGAAGCTAGCAAGAAAGAAAAAATCATCACTGCTGCTAATCAGTTTGGCGCCTTGATTGAATCGGGAACGCTAAGTGGAGACCAGCTAACGAAGGTGCAGACACTATTCAATTTAATGCTGAGTAAGCGTTACAGATTGTCCCCTCATATTGGCGATTACATGACTGGCTTCAATTCCTTAGTTGCAAAGGAATTGGTCGGCAAATTTGACGAGTGGCACGACATAGCTGCTTCCTTGGTTGACGAGAGTCCCAGAGGAAATTTCAATAAATACGGCCACTATATGGACTTTTCCAACAACTATTTTGGGGATTCCAAAGTGTTTACTCAGCGTTCAAAATCCTATATAGTTGATGCAAAGGACTTTGAACTCAAGCAAAGTGAGGGCAAGGTGACCGTCCGGTTTCCTGAGTGTGATCTACGTGGTATAACGGCTAAAGACTCCTTGATCATTCGCAAGACCAGCGGCACCTATGATGCACTGGAGTTTATGTGGACCGGCAAAGGAGGGAATATTGATTGGTCGAGAAATGGACTCGACCCTTTGGATATATACTGCGAACTAGGCGAGTATGAAATGTCTATGAGTACCGGCGAATATACCTCAACGGGGGCTTTGTTTTACTACAAATCATTGTTTGACAATGCCTTAAAAGGTACGGTTGTGGACAAGTTCTCTGCGCCAGTAAGAGGCCAATACAGGTACCCACAGTTTAGCTCAGATGACAAATCCATCAAGATGGAGAATCTCATAGATCAGGTAGTGTTGATGGGTGGATTTGAGATTAGGGGTGTGAAGATTCTTGGTGTTGGTACGCCGGAAAAGCCTTGTAGAATGGGCTTTTATAATTTAGATAAAGAGCTGATGCTTAACGCCTATACTACCAATATCTCAATAGATGATATGCGTGAAGTAAACTCTTCACGAACTCGTGTTTCTCTGTACTTCGATCAAGATTCGCTCTATCACCCCAACCTCGATCTGTTTTTTGACGGTGACACCAAGAAGTTGAGATTGGTTCGCGGGGAGAAGGCCAGTGCGCAGGCAGCATTCATAGATTCTTATCATCAGTGTGAAATCGATGTAGACGGGTTTTATTGGGATCTAAATCAACCGGTGATTGACTTTAAGATGCTGAGCAAGGGGACCTTACGTCCTGTAAGGGTAGAGTCTGCCAACTACTACAATGAGGAAGTGGTAACAAACTACCTGATTACCTCGAATTACAATCCGATTCAAAAGCTGGCTGCCTGGTATGAGAGTACCCTGGAAAGCGATGTGGCCGCCCTCGATTTTGCACAGTACATTCGACCGACCTACACCATCGAGAGTATACGGACAGTCATTGTCGATCTGGTGCAGGATGGTTTTATCCTGTATAATCCGGAAACCAACATGATCACCATTTTGCCCAAGGCAATTAATTACTCGAATTCTAAGCAGGGAAAGGTAGACTATGATAATATCAGGATCATTTCTTTGACCAAAAAGGAGAATGCTCAGTTGGACCTGGAAAACAACGATTTGGTGGTGACAGGTGTGGAGAAAGTGCTGGTTTCTGACTCGCAGAAAGTTGTGTTTTTTCCAAATGGGCGAATTCTGAGATTGCAACGAAACCGGAACATGCAGATAGATGGCGCCTTGTCAGCTGGTATGATGGATTTTCATGGTCGCGATTTGTTTTTTGATTATGACGAGTTTAGTGTGGCGCTGGATTCGGCGAGAACGATGCAGCTGTATTCTCCACCACTTGATCCCAAAGAGCGCTACGAGAATCCTAATAAGATTACACCGATTCGTACATTGATCGAAGATATCACTGGCAAACTGTATATTGATCGTCCGGATAACAAATCGGGCCTCACAGATAATCCGGAGTATCCGATTATGGATGCAACCGGAAACTCCTTTATTTACTATGATGCCAAGTCTCTGCACAACGGGGCATATGGTAGGGAAGACTTTTACTTCAGGCTGGAGCCATTTAAGCTAAATTCCGTGGACAAGCTGGAGCCAGAGCAGTTCAAATTTGAGGGGGTGATGCATTATGGCAATATCTTCCCGGACCTTCCGCAAACCAGTACACTGCAAGAAGATTTGACCCTTGGTTTTGATGATGAGATGACAGGTGATAACACGCCGATATACGGGGGTTTAGGAGTCTTCAATGGTTCTGTAGATTTGAGTATAGCAAAGGGGCTTCGAGGCAGCGGGGTGATAGATTTCCTCACGGCCAAAATTTATTCCCAGGATTATCTGTTTTTCCCAGATTCCACCTTGACCATTACGGATAGCATTTACATAGCTGAAGGCAAACATTTGGGAGCTAGTTTCCCGGAAGTAAGAAATGGAGCAGTGCGTGCTACCTGGGAACCTTACACTGATTCTCTAAAATTTGAAATGCAAGAGTCAGAGTTTGCAATGTTTAAGAATAAGGTGGATTTCAAAGGTGATTTGCTTTTGGCTTCAACAGGATTGCTCGGCAATGGAGCCAGTTTCTTTGATGAGGCTGAAGTAAGTTCGAAACGATTCTTATTTGAGTCTCAATACTATAAGGCCGATACGGCAAACTTTCAGATTAGGTCAGGAAAGGACCTTGCAATCAGGGCCACTGATGTGGAAGCAGGTATAAGTGTAAGCGGTAAGAAAGCTGAGTTTGCCGTTCATAGTGACACGACGCAGGTGCTGTTGCCACTTTCAAAGTTTTCCAGCAATTCGGGAAGAATCTTTTGGGATGGCAAGGAGCAGCAGGTTACACTCAAGGCCAGAGAGGAGGGAGGCATGCAAACCTTTACCTCAACCAAGAAATCTCAGAAAGGCCTTAGCTTCGACGCAGAAATCGCGAAAGTCGATTGTAATGATGGATCGATCGGGATTGAAGGCCTGTCCATGATCTATGTGGGCGACTCAGGTATCATACCAGAAAACAATGTGATGAACATCAAGTCTGATGCAAAAATCAGTCGCCTTGAGAATGCCACCATCGTCACCGACATCGAAAGCCGACAACACACCATTACAGAGGCATCTGTTGATATTAGGAGTAGTCAGGATTTCTTTGCTACCGGAAACTACAACTATACCAATAATGTAATCGGAACGCAGTTCATACCCATGGACTCCATCTATGTCCGGGATTTGGTGGCAGATGAAAAGGACAATGCCGCTAAGTTGAAAGCAAAACAAAAGGCTGCTAAGGAGGTGGCAAAACAAGAAAAGGCCGACAAGAAAAAGAAATCCAAAGAGGAGAAGATTACGGCAAAAGAGCTGTTAGAACGAGAGGCAGCCAAGGAGAGGGAAAAAATGAATCTTGAAGGGGAGACCGAGAGTGGCGAAGGTGATGAAGAAGCCCCTGAGGAAGATGCTGAGTCGACTGCCGAAGAAGCAGAGCAGGAGTCTGAGAATGACAAGGAAGCCTCTGAAGAAACTGGGGATGAGCAGGCAGAAAATGAAAAAGAACCGGAGAAAAAAGAGAAAAAGGGACGTAAAGACAGAGGGCGCAAATCAGATAAGTCCACCTTTGTTGCTTACACCTACGGTGCAGGCACATTGCCCGAAGATAAGCCGCTCCGGCTTGATGAGTCTCTTAACTTTAAGGGAAAGGTGAGATTGGATTCCAAGGACCCTCAATTGACTTTCAAGGGCTATGCAAAAGTGGATCTGAAGAATGGTAGAATAAATCCAGACTGGTTCAGCTTCGAAGATGATATCGATCCAAATGAGATCAAGATTGTGATTGATAACCCCTTGAACGAGAAGAAGGACTCGCTCAAAGTGAGCATTTCATATGATGCGGAAGAAATGGAAATGTCAACATTCTTTCTAAATGCCAATAAGAACTGGAGCGATATTACTGTGTTTGAAACCTCCGGTCAGCTGGATTACCGGTCGGAGGACAAATCTTACCACGTTGGGCCTTCAAAGAAGCTGAATGGAGAACAATATAGAGGCAATGTGATGTCGGTATACGATGAGGAAAAGCTAGTGTCTGCAGAAGGTGCTTTCCAGCTTGGTCGTGATTGGGGTATGCTGAATCTGAAAACCGGAGGCACCATGCAGCATAACCTGGCAAATAATCGATACAAAATGGAGGACCTTTGCCTCACTTTCGACTTCTTTTTTGAAGACAAGATTTATGACAAAATTGCGGAAGAGGTAAAGAATCTGGCAGCAGAAAATGAGGATCTTGACTATACAGAACCAGGTTTCCTTCCGGCAATTGTGGAGGTGGTTTCCGACAAAGACGCTGAGAAACTGGGGAGCAAAATCAAGAATGATGGTTATTATTCCAAGCCCAAAGGATTTGAGCCGCGTCTGGCACTTTCCCATGTTGACATGGTGTGGGATACGCTCAATCAAACCTTCCGATCAGTTGGCAAGTTTGGATTGATGTCGATAGGGGAGTTCGATCTAGGTAAAGAAATAGACGGGTTTATAGAGTTTGGGGCCAGGGAATCCGGTGATTTCTTCCATTTGTACCTCGAACTCGAAAATGTGGAGACAAGCGGAAAGGAGTGGTACTACTTCTACTATAAGAACAACACAGACATGAAGACAGGCACCAAAAATGGAATTCTCCATATGATCAGCTCCAATGTCTTCGCCAACGAGGATATAGCAAAGCTTAATCCCAAGAAGAGGCTGAAAGTAGAAGGAAAGGATGCAGCGAGGACTTTTGAGTTTACGGTTGCATCGATGTTTAAGAAGACTAACTTTGTGTCCCGAATGCTCGAAGAACGGGATGCCGAACAACGTCAACAGAGAAATGAGTGATAATTTTTGGCTGGTTTTTCGTTAGTAGTAAACGTTGAGCCTTTCCAGGTATCAATGTACAGAACTATTTACCTAAACTTTAGCTTATGAGAAGCCTGCTTTTATTGGCCCTTTGCGGAATCGTTGTATTTTCTGCATGCACCAAAGTACCGGTAACGGGTCGCAGACAAGTAAATCTATTACCTGAAAGCACCCTAATTGCTTCCAGCCTTACCAGTTATCAGGAGTTCCTAAAAGAAAACAAACCGATTCGCAGCGGTAAGGATTATGATCAAGTGAAACGGGTAGGGGCCAGAATTGCGGCCGCTGCAAATCAATACCTGAAAGACCATAAACAGCTCAAACGTGTCAAGAACTTCAAATGGGAGTTTAACCTGGTCGATGAAGCTGCTGCAAATGCCTGGGCAATGCCAGGAGGAAAGGTCGTGGTGTACAAGGGCATATTACCGATTACGAAGGACGAAACAGGTCTTGCTGTGGTGCTTGGACACGAAGTTGCGCATGCCATTGCCAGACACGGAAATGAGCGTGTGAGTCAACAACTGGGTTTGACACTGGGCGGAATTGGCCTTTCTGCCGCTGCCAGAAACAAGCCTCAAGAGACACAGGATGTCATCAATGCGGCTTACGGAATTGGCTCCAATGCCGGACTCCTGCTACCTTTTTCACGTAAGCATGAATCCGAGGCCGACAAAATGGGGCTCATCTTTATGGCAATGGCGGGCTATGATCCGAGTCACGCACCTGCATTTTGGTCTCGAATGAACCAAAAAGGAGGAGCGGATGTGCCGGAGCTCTTGAGTACGCACCCCAGTCATGGCACAAGAATAAAAGATCTCAACGAGTTTTTACCAACGGCCAGAAAATACTACAAAGCCAAATAGCTTGAAGAAATTCGCAAAATTGTTTAAAGCTCGTCTAAGATATTGGATGAGCTTTATTTTTGACCAGAAGATTGAAACCAGAGAAAGTCCCCACAATGGCTTATTGGAGGTAATGCTAAGTCGCGGCCGCTTCAGACTCGACGCCAACAATGCCACTTATTCATTCGAAGACCTATATTCCAATTTTTCACGTAGCTTTGTACATCTGGATATTGGCGCTACAAAGCTCGATTCCGTTTTGATTTTGGGCTTCGGTTTAGGTAGTATTCCACTAATGTTGGAAGATGTTTTTATGCAAGATGCTCGATACACTGGTGTTGAAATTGATCCAGAGATTGTACAGATGGTGGGCAACTATTTAGGCGAAACATTGCTGCAAAAAGTCCAGCTCGTCTGTCAGGATGCCGAGCTTTTTGTACAAAATGACAGTGGAAATTATGACATTATTGCAGTTGACCTCTTCGTAAATGACAAAACTCCCGAAAAATTCAAGCGGGCATCTTTTTTGGAGTCTCTCAAACAGCTATTGGCGCCACAAGGTATCTTAATGTATAATACACTCACAGACAAAGAGGACCAAAAGCTCGACTCGCTAGACTTCTTCGAACAACAGTTTAGCGTAGTCTTTGAAAATGCATACGGCTATGATATGGGCGGAAATACAATGATCATCGCCGATTTTAGAACGAATAACTAAAATGAATGTTGGTTTGTGCTAAATGCCTTTTTAGTACTCCTTATTATTTAATTAATGCTTAATATTTAATTTCATGAAAAGGTTTTTAATCACCATGGCGGTGCTGCTATCTTTTGGACAAGCTTGGGCTCAGTCCGATTGGAAAGGTGCTTCCGAAGCGTTCGCCAAGTTTGAAAACAGTGCCTCAATTTCCGATTTGGAGGCCGCAAAAGAGATCATTGACAAGGCAGTCACTGGTTTAACCCGAGATGCCGAAGCACTCTTGTGTAAAGGTCAAATTTATGCAGCCTGCGCTGCTAACTCAGATCCAGGTTTGTCGGATGGAGCTTTCGAAGAAGCTCATGAGGCCTATTCCCTCGCCTTGCAATATGATAAGAAAATGCGCTATCGGCACATAGTGCTGTCTAAAGTCTATGACCTGAAAGTCGCCGAAAATCAAAAAGGCATAGATCATTACATGGATAAGGATTATGCTGGGGCTGTGCCCTACTACAAGAATGCCAAATTGATGAATGATCTGGAGTTGGAGTATCCAAGAATGGCGCCTCTAGACTCAACAGTGCTCTATTCGATTGCTATTAATTCAAAGCTGGCCGGCAACAATCAGGAGGCCATAAAGTATTATGAAAAACTGGTATCGGCAGATTACAACAACAAAGAAATCTACAGTAGCCTGATCCAGCTTTATGGCGAACAAGGTCAGGAAGCCAAGGTCCAGGAGATCGAAAAGAAGATGAAACAGAAGTTCCCTGGCAGTTAATTAAAGCTGCAGCATAATGTACTTAAAGGCTTAGCAGTCAATCGACTGTTAAGCCTTTTTCTTTTTCTTCTTGCCCAGTTCCAGCGATCGCTGGAATGCCGCATCCAGGGCCTTCCCAATAATCTCGTCGGTACCATGCTCCGCAAATATCTTCATTGCAGCCTCTGTAGTTCCTCCTCTCGAAGCCACTTTCGAGATCCATTCATCACAGGTCAATGAGTTTTTGTTTTGCAGGTCTATCGAGCCACTAAAAGTTTGCCAAACCAGCAATTCGGCCTGCGATTCGTTGAAGCCTAGTTTTGTTGCTGCCTTCATCATCGCGCTCATGAAATAGAACACATATGCAGGCCCCGACCCTGAAACTGCCGTAGCCGCATCAAGCATCTTTTCTTGCTCAAAATAGATGGCTTTCCCCGTAGTACTCAGCAAATTCTGCACCTCGATCAGTTCCTTTCTACTCACTTCCTCATTTGCGGTAAACGCCGTCATACCCATTCCAATTTGCGCCGGTAGGTTTGGCATTGCCCGGATTATCTTCTTAATGCCGAGTTTGCTTTCCAGGGTATCAATCTGCACACCCGCCATAATCGAAAGAATGATATGCTTAGTACTCAGAAACGGTTTTAAGGTTGGAAACAATTCGTCCGAATCCTGTGGTTTCACGGCCAGCACGATCAGATTCTGCTCCTGTATGTAGTCGGCTGGTCTTGTATGTAAGTTTTCTATGTTGAGTCCTCGAAGGTATTCCAATGCTTGAACCGACCGCTCCAAAACTGTCAAATCCGCAGGCCGGAGGATGTGGGCAGTCAGGAAACTACTGGCAAAAGTTCTACCCATATTTCCGCCACCAATAATAAGTGTCTTCATGCCACAAAGATGCAGAAAAGTATCTAATGTGCTTCAAAAAAATCTTGCTAATAACGCCATTTGCAAGATTTAGAATATTTTTTGGAGCGAAGCAGTTTTCAACGCGCACTGCCCTTCCCGCTCTCCGCTGCAATGCAGGCACAATGGAGCAGCTTCGCGTATCCAGCGCTGCAGTCTCTCCGTAAACTCCGAGCCTCCATCGCTGGCACGCTCAGTCTGCTCCATTGTACCTGCATTTCCGCTGCGATCGGGGCTATTATAACATTGCCGGACCCGCAGCATTTCTTCTTTCGGGTAGGTGTACCAGCACGATCAACAGCAGCTGAAATGGCTATATATCTTCGCTGCACCGCGGTTCACTAGCTTACAAGTGTCCCTGGCCGTTAAAATTTGGTATTCAGCCCATGTTTTAGGCATTGATCAAGACGTCTGGTAGCATTTATCGAAGTGTACAGTAGCTATTGCCTAGCTGATTCGCTACATTTGTTAGTACCACCGAAATAATCTATCTCTAGAATACAATGAAGCATTTATTCATCCTGACATTGTCAATCATTATCAGTCACACCTTGGCTGCACAGCTTTTGGTGGATGACAATCACACAGCTGCAGAGCTGGTAGAACAGCTGGTTGGTGCCGGGCTTTCTGTAGACCCTACGTCCATAGAACTTTCCTGTCCTCAACAGGCTTATGGAAGTTTCATCGGCTCAGAAACTAACCTGGGGTTGGATGAAGGAATCATTTTGACAACCGGTACAATACAGAATGCGATTGGCCCTAATACGGTCGGAAATCTTGGGGATACCAGTGGTGGCAATGTAGGTGACACCGAGCTGGAATCAATTTCCGGTGTCGATATGCTGGATGTTTGTTACCTGGTGTTCGATTTTATTCCACAAGGTGATACGCTGACTTTCAGCTACGTCTTTGGCTCTGAAGAGTATGATGATTATGTATGCAGCGATTTTAATGATGCTTTTGGTTTCTTTATCAGGGGAGGAACTGAATATCCCTCGTATAACAACTTGACAATTCTGCCGGGAACTACGGATATGCCAGTTACCATCAATACCGTCAATGGCGGCACCGCAAACTATACTTCAACTCCCTGCGTACTTGATAACACAGAATTCTACGTCGCCAATAGTGCCTTACCTACGACAACAATCCAATATGATGGGTTTACTACGGTACTAAGTGCCGGATGTGCAGTGACACCTTGTGAAACGTACACTTTCAAAATAGCCATCGGTGATGGCTTTGATACTGGCTACGATTCCGGAGTATTTCTGGAAGGTAATAGTTTCTCAACAAATGGGGTGCAGGTAACTGCCTCGACGACTGCTCCTGTTGATTACGAAACAGCTGTCGAGGGCTGTGTAGACGGAATTTTTACATTTACCTTTGATGAGCCTGTATCAGAAGAAACAGTTGTGCATTTTGAATTTCAAGGGACAGCACAAAACGGAGGTCCAAACGCCGATTTTGACATCCCAGTCGACAGTTTGGTTGTTCCGGTTGGAGACTCGACAGCCACTCTGGTTCTGGCTGCCTTCGATGATGGAGTCGACGAAGGGCCTGAATCCCTCTCCTTAATATTGAAAAATGACGGATGTGCGGGGGCAGGCGACACCATAGACTTTTACATACTCGAAGGCATTGTTGTATCCGCTACGCCAGACAATTTGGTTGCTTGTCCGGGTGATGAGATTCCGCTAGTGGCAAGTGGAGCTGGACTATACACCTGGGAGCCAGCAGATGCTGTCGATAATCCATTCGTGCATAATCCTGTTGCCAATGTACAGGAATCCACAATCTTGACGGTGACTGGTCAAGTGGGGTCCTGCTCAGCTGTTGCTACGGTAGAAATTAATATTGATGATGACTACGATCCCTATATCCAGCCGGAATACGAAGTCTGCGAGGGGGGATCTGTTCAATTGGAAGTTGAGGGAGGATCTTTCTTTTTCTGGTGTGTTTGGGATGATGTATTTGATGACTGGAATTGTGCTAATCTGCCAGATAATCTAAGCTGCACCGACTGTCCAAACCCGGTTTTCAGTGATGGATACGAGGAGCAGTTGGCAGTGATCGTCATCGATGGGATTGCCGGCTGCCGGGACACGATCACCACAAATATTGTGTTGGGTAACGGCGAGTTCCTCACCTCAGAAATCACGGATACCTTAATCTGCCACGGAGAATCCTTGCAGATTAACACTAGCGGCGGGACAGACTTTCAGTGGAGCCCCGCAGAAGGACTGAGCTGCACTGACTGCCCTAATCCATTGGCTAATCCAGGCAGCTCTACCAGCTACCAGTTAATTTCGCAATTGGGCACCTGTGCCGACACGATCGAGGTGCAGGTTAATGTTGCAATGCCTCAAATTGCTCTGGGGGAGGATATTGTTTCCTGCGAAGATTTGATCACAGAAATAGGGGTTGAGGCACGAGAGGGCTATTCCTACCAATGGTCGCCGGACACTGGTTTGCAGGACTCAAATGCAGCGAGGACAGAACTAGAAATTTCTGCGCAAAATGGTCGAGTGGACGAGAATTATATTTTAAAGGCAGTGGACAGCAATGGCTGCGCAACAAGCGATGAGATCCGGGTGCTGGTTGTTGGCGATCCTGGCCTTTCAATCAATGCTCCGGACAGCATTGTTCAAGGAAACATTGTTTCCCTCAGCGCGGCTGGTCTTGACGAGAACAGCACTTATCAATGGTCTGGAGGGACTGGTACATTAACGGCTCCCGGCTCAGCCAGCACATCCGCTCGTCCGCTGGTTAGTACAGAATATATTCTTACTGGTACTGATGAGAATGGCTGTATCTTCGAAACAACCCACTTTCTTACTGTAATACTGCCACCGAGATTTCTAGTGCCATCCGCTTTCAGTCCCAATGGCGATTCTGTCAATGATGTCCTGATGCCTTTGACCTATGATGTAGACCAGCTGATCAGCTTCCAGGTTTTTGACCGTTGGGGACAACTTGTATATGATAATACGGGCGATCTCAACCAAGGCTGGGACGGGACACTCAATGGAGAATTGTTGCCAATGGGAGTCTACGTTTATTTTGCAGAATTCAAGACCAATGGTTCGGATGAAGTGTATCAGGTAAAGGGTAATAGTACGCTGATCCGCTAGATTCAGGTTGTTCAGATCTCATACTTGTCATGTCAAAAGCTTTACGAATCCTGGTTACAGGAGCTTCGGGACAACTGGGCTCCGAGATTGCGCTGATCAGAAATACATCGGCTAATTTTTCCTTCTTCAGCCGGGAAGAACTCGACATATGTTCCGAAAAGGATGTCAAAGTGATCTTGACAGAGCTAGGCATCACTCACTTGATCAATTGTGCTGCATATACCCTGGTCGATCAAGCGGAAGAGGAGATAGACAAGGCCATGCGAATAAATGCAGATGCCCCAGGGCTTCTAGCCAGGCTTTGCCAGTCTCTTGATGTCAAACTACTACACATAAGCACAGACTACGTATTTGATGGCACCGGCTCAGAGCCTTATACAGAGCAGCATCAGACCAGGCCAGTAAATGCCTATGGTGCAAGCAAGCTTGCGGGTGAAAAGGCTATTTTGGCTGTAGATCCCGCTGCGATGATTGTACGCACCAGCTGGCTATATTCTTCTTTTGGGAGCAATTTTCTAAAGACTATGCTTCGACTTGCTGAGGAGCGAAAGCAATTGAAGGTAGTTTCTGACCAGTGGGGAAGCCCTACCTATGCCGCTGATTTGGCAAGACTGCTGGTGACTATTTGCGAAGACCAAACATTGAGCGAGAATGCAAAAGGTATTTTTCATTTTGCTAATGTTGGGGCGACCACCTGGGCAGATTTCGCTCGGGCCATCATGCGTAAATCCGGAAAGGACTGCAAGGTTTTGGACATTCCCAGCTCGGCATATCCGACACTGGCAAAAAGACCATTCTATTCAGTTTTGAACAAGCAGAAGATTCAATGCATATTGCCTTTTGAGATACCAAGCTGGGGGGCTGCATTGGACAGATGTCTGTCCAGACTCAAAGCTTTCGAATCAACCTATACATAGAATCCAGCCTTGTGTGATTCGGAAAGTTGCCTACAAATTCGTGTAATCTGGATATCAATAGATTTTGCATCGCTGTCTCTTCCTGAGTTGGTCTTTCACCCGCAAAGTACAGCTGGCTTAGGCGATCGATTTCTGCAAGCAGGCACTTAGCGTAGAGCTGTTGGTATCTGGATTCCAGTTGCCTTTGTTTGGCTTCGCCTATATGACCATTCATTGCAGCAATTTCCTGGCTCAAATCCTGAAGATCTGACTTTAAGGCACCGGTCTTAGGATTAATGTAGCTGTATCTCGCAAGCTTTTGATCTAAAGAGAAGACCTGAATTTCGATTCTCCTGCTTTTCAATAAGTTTTGTTGGCCGTAGAAGTCATAAATGGGAAAGCCGTCTCTGGCCTGGCTTAACAGGAATTCCGTGTGTTCTATCAAGCGATCGCAGAGTGCAATCTGCGATTCCGGGTTATTTTGATCAATTTCTTGCAATAACAGAATACCCTTCTCTAACGCGATATGGCTTTTCTCCAGGCTGGTGAAATTACTTGATGGGAGAAAAAGGATGAGGATAAAGAATTTTTGCCAAAGGGTCATCGTCTGCTATTGTGCACACAATGCGGGCAAATCGATAACAGCTCAATCGGATTGTCGGGTAGCCAGATCCCAGGAAATCATATCTGCTGTAACCCGCCCTGAATTTAATGCCGCATTGATCGACCCGTATTGCATGTGATCTCCACAAAGATAGAGGAATTCTCTGACAGCCTTCAGTTCGTTTCTGGCGGGAATACTGATTGTTGTTTTCACCGGTAAAGCTTGCTCAATTCTATATGTTGCCAAATGCTCCCAAAACTTCAATTCTTTCTTGAACCAGGATCGTAGTGATTTCTTGACTTCGAGCAACAGGGTATCGGGTTCGAGGCCCATATCATCAAGTACCGTTACCGAAATCAATGCTCTTCCTTCGGGAGCATAGGTGCTTTGTACATTGCTGGGAATGCAGACGTGATT
Organism: Chitinophagales bacterium; assembly: GCA_020629005.1. Lineage (GTDB taxonomy): Bacteria > Bacteroidota > Bacteroidia > Chitinophagales > UBA2359 > JAHDDV01. Next base: position 22,312 of record JAHDEE010000002.1, on the reverse strand, counting down.
GACTAAACGGTTCTCATCCCCATTGAGCATCAATAAGCCACTTTTATAAGGTGGTAGATCTGCCGAGAAGTACATTGTGATGCTGGAGTGCATTTCTGCTTCCAGCTCCAAATCTGCTATTTGATTGGCTACAATTGGATTGGTGGCTAGCAATATTGCACCACATTCAATCACGGTATCGTCCCATAGTATAATGGACTTTCCCTGTACTTTTTTTACAGCACTGTTTAGCTGTACCGTGTCTTTACTGAGTTTTGCGGCAAGTTGTTTGGCAAGTTCACCCATTCCTTTTGCAGGTAAAGCAGCATAGCCTTCGGAAAACATTTTGAATACAAACTCGAACATTCTGCTTGAAGTCAGTAGGCTATTGTCTAAGAACACGCCTCCCAAAAAAGGCTTGAAAAAATGTTCAATCATTCTTTCAGAAAAATTCCATTCTCTCAAAAAGTCTAAAGTGGAGCTTTCTTCTTTTTGGAATATGTCATTGACAGTTAGTCGTTTATGTCGGTTTCTGAGCGCGAGAATCTTTAACTTGTCACCTAGATTTGCTAGTGGATTTACGAGCGTCTTAAAGAATCCTGAAGGCTTTCTGAAGGGATCTTGAAAATGGTAGCTTTTTCCCTGATGTTGAATGAGGGCACCGGGTTCAAATCTCTTCAAATCCAGTGCTTCATAGTTGAGCATTTGCTGCGCCTCCGGATAGGCCGTCAATAGGACTTGGAATCCTCTGTCCAGCAGGAATCCGTCGACGATATCTGTACGTGCTCGTCCTCCAACATCGTCCGAGGACTCAAACACCTTGATGTTGAGTCCTTCATTTTGCAGATGTATGGCGGCGCTTAGACCTGAAAGCCCAGCTCCCACAATGGCAACGTCTAATTGAGGCATGTAGTGATTTTGTACAAATGTAACAGATTCCCAGCAGTCGCTAAGTATAATCTAGTCAGTACTTTAGATAGATAGCCTTGTTTTGATCAAATCCATGATTGCAGCTGCCTCCGATGGATGGAAGAGATGCTCGCTTGCTTCCTTCCGAATCCAGGTAGTCTGTCTCTTTGCGTAGCGTCTGGTATTTTGTTGAATTAATTGCGTCGCTTCTTGCAAGCTCGTTTCACCCTCAAAGTGAGCAAACAACTCTTGATAACCCACCGTTTGCAAAGCATTTAGATCCTTGTGAATGTGTAGTTGCTTTGCTTCTTCCAATAGTCCGGCGGTCAGCATCAGATTTACTCGCTGGTTGATACGAGTGTATAGTTCGGTTCTGTCCCGCTGCAAGCCAATTAACAGATGATCGAAAAAGTTATCGCGCTTTTTTTTGCTTCGGAAAAACGAGTAGGGCTGACCTGTGCTGCGACAGATTTCAAGTGCCCGGATGAGTCGTCTGGAATTATATCTGTCAACAAGCTTGGCATATTCAGGATCCTTTTCTTCTAGTTCCTTTACGAGAAAATCGATGCCATGCTTCTCCAGGTCCTCATTTAATTGCTGTCGAATTCCTTCAGGTACGTCGGGAAACTCGTCAAAGCCGTACAGTACGGCTTTGATATAGAGCCCTGAACCTCCGGTCATTATGATGGCTTGCTTAGACTTGAAGTATTGCTCTAGAAAGGACAAAACTTCGCGGCCAAACTGACCAGCGCTGTAGGCTTGATGGATGCTCTTGTTTGCAATAAAGTGGTGCGGTACTGCCGCCAACTCTTCAATCGTTGGTCTGGCAACCCCTATGTTTAGCTCCTTGAATACCTGTCGGGCATCGCAGGAAAGGATCTCAATATCTAGCTGCTGTGCCAGTTCAATGCACAAGGAAGTCTTGCCTACAGCTGTAGGACCCGTGATCGCAATTAAAAGAGGTTTCTGTACCGACATTTCTGCGGTCAAGGTACGGCGAAGATGTTAGAATCTTATGGAGGATTTGTATCGGATCTTTTCTTCAAGACTCATTTGTTTTTCCATCTTGCCAAACTCCTGAGGTGTATATTGGGGAGGCGCTATACCAAACGTATTGGTGCAAAGCGGAAATTCTCCCTCTTGGGCAGGCAAGACTTCCTGTAGCCTCAGCTTGAACTCCCAACCGGCATCAGGGTCATATAACAGGAGCATATGTTGAAATGGATCGAGAATGAGATCTGAAAGTAATTTGTTCTGCTGATCCGATGGACTGAGAGAGCGAATGACTCTCCACTCAGAATTGGTCAACTGCCACTGCGCTCCCTGTTTGTTGTCAAAGCGTACGGAAGAAAGAATGCAATCCTGCAATTCTTGAAGGGTATTGGTAGAAGAAGTCAGGATATCTCTGTATACCGTCAGGTCCTCATCTACCAGCCAGACTCTAAACTTAAATACTAGCATAGCAAAAGTATGAATCGGAAATATAGACTGTCGTAGATAGAAGGCTTTACAAGGACTTTTGTTCACGAAGAGGGAGGATCATTTTCCAGAAACTTTTCTTCGTTTTCTATATTCGCTTCAAGTCCGATTTTGGATCCAAGTCTCAGCATAAAAGCATAAGCATCCTCGTACTTGTTGGGGATTTCTCCTTCCAGAATGGCCTCTTTGATCGCATTCTTCAGAATGCCTACTTCTCTGGACGGCCGAATACTGAATGTAGCCATGATTTCGTCCCCAGAAATGGGAGGCTGCCAGTTTCTGATCCTGTCTTTCTCCTCAACCTGATGCAGTTTTTGGCGCACCATTTCGTAGTTCTCGAGAAAGCGCTTGACTTTGTTCGCATTTTTTGAGGTGATGTCTGCCTGGCAGAGCAGCATCAGTGCATCAATATCATCGCCTGCATCGAATAATAATCGTCTAATGGCGGAATCTGTAACGTTTTCCTTTGTGAGACTGATTGGTCGAAGATGAAGGGCTACCAACTTTTGTACAAACTTCATGCGATCATTCAACGGGAGCTTTAGGTTGCGAAAGATGCGTGGCACCATTTTGGCTCCCAGGGCATCATGTCCATGAAACGTCCAGCCGTGACCTCTTTCAAATCTCTTGGTCGGTGGCTTTGCGATATCGTGTAATATTGCCGCCCAACGTAGCCATAGGTCGTCAGAATTCTGGCTCAAGTTATCCAATACCTGCAAGGTGTGATAGAAATTGTCTTTGTGCCTCAATCCCTCTTTTTCGTCGACGCCCTGAAGGTTACAAAACTCAGGGAAAAACTGAGCAAGAAGCCCACTGTTAAAGAGTAGTTTGAAACCTGTGGACGGTTTTCTGGCAAGTATAATCTTATTGAGCTCGACTATGATTCTTTCCATCGAAACAATTTTCAGCCGATCGCTCATTGCTGAAATTGCCTGGTAGGTTTCAGGAAGTATGTCAAAATCCAACTGCGTGGCAAAGCGAATTGCCCGCATCATTCGCAGTGGGTCATCTGAAAAGGTGGTATGTGGATCGAGCGGTGTTCGAATGAGGCCTTGTCGAAGGTCTTCTTGTCCTTCGAAGGGATCAATCAATTGGCCGAAATCTTCGTTGAGACTGATGGCCATGGCATTGATAGTGAAATCTCGTCTGTTTTGATCATCTTCCAGCGTTCCATCCTCAACGACTGGTTTTCGCGAGTTTCGCTGATAAGATTCCTTTCGTGCTCCAACAAACTCAAACTCGAAGCCGTCTGCTTTGAACATGGCGGTGCCAAAATTCTTGAACACCACTACTTTAGGATTGTCAGGGAATCGTTTGGCAGCAGCTTTTGCCAGGTCGATGCCATTTCCCACACAAACGATGTCGATGTCTTTTGCTCCTTTACCCAAAAGGAGGTCTCGAACGTAACCTCCCACAACATAACTATCTACTGCTACTTCTTGTGCGGCTTCTGCTATCTTATGAAGGTAGGGCAGATGTTTTGGTGGGATCTGTAGCATAGCGGTCAGGCGGCTGCCTTTGGTAAGGAATTAAAGCTCAAAAATAAAAAAAACCGCTTTCCCAAAGAAAAAGCGGTTTGCTGGAAAGGTTTGATTTTCTTAGCGATCTGTGTAATAGTCTCTAAGCTGCGTCATCAGCTTTTTACGAGCTAAAAAGATTCTGCTTTTAACGGTTCCCACTGGAATACCGAGTTCTTCGGCAATTTCCTGCTGGCTATAACCTTCGTAGGTCATGAGCAAAGGGCGTTGGAGTTTGGTACTTAAGTTTCCAATCGCTTCAAAAACATCGTCCATGACGAGTTTGGAGCCAGCTGTATTAGCTGTTGTAACTCTGCTTTCGAGATGGTAGCTGTCATCTGTGCTCTCGATGACGGTTTTTCGCTTGTGCTTCTTACGGTATTGGTTAATATAGATGTTGCGCATGATGGTATACATCCAGGCGCGAAGATTTGTATTGGGCTTGAATTTGTCCTCGTTTGACAGAGCTTTGAGGATGGTATCTTGTATCAAATCCTTGGCTCCCTCCTCATCTTTAGTGAATCGCAGTGCAAACGACTCAAGGGCCAAGGATGCGGTTAGCACGGACTGATGAAAATTTATTGCGATTGCCATAATTGTTTGTTGTAAGTGTGTAGCGGGCTTCTTTTCCGAGGAAAGAGACCTCCGCTTTCAGAATACATTAAGAACTCCGGAAAATCAGCTTTAGTTCGTGAGCCGGCAAGTCTTAACATTTATTAATAGAACGCCAAACCCTTCAAAGGTAACTGGCTGTTTTACAAGGTTCAGAAAAAAATGATCCTCTATCTGTCCGACCATAGACACCCTCAAATAGTTTAACGTACTTTAACGATTAATGTGATCAGAATCACGGCAGGGACCCAGGTTCAAACTATTAACCAGAGAGATGCAAAATTAGTTCCAAAGTGTTGTTTGTGGTTTGTTTTTTCTGCTATTATTTGGTGCAAAACTGTTTTTAGGGATTCGGCTGCGCTGATAAGGAAAAGACAATGTGCCGATTTGTGCCGATTGCAGCAGATTTTCGAAGTATTTGGTGAAATGAAGAGTGGTAATGGTGGAGGGCGAGCAAAGAATTCTCCTGGGGGAGTAGAATCGGTCTTGGAGTCGGTGAATGCCTTAGGGATAGAAGTGGTATGAGCCGCCGGCCACTGCGAGTGAGGCATGCGCTATGGGGGCTCTGAGTATGCGAAGAGACCACAGAGCGCATAAGCCGAACCGCAGTGGACAAGGTGAATAAGAACGGATAGCCCGGCCCGAAGTGACTGGAGCCAGCATGCAATGCTGGTGGAAGGAACGGAGGGAAAGGCCCAAAAATTGATCCTCCAGGCGAAGCAAGTCAGATCATTGTTGTTATTTAATGTTAGGAGCGGCGTTTTTTTGATTGTAATCCGGGTAGCTGCTTCACTCGTTGTCTTGACTGCTAGCCTTCGTTTTTGTTTTCGGCTGTAGCTTAAGTACCTTTGAAACAGAGAGTAAAAGGAAGCAACTATGTCTATTCGATCGGTTTTGGTGCTCTCAGTTGGGCTATTGCTAGGCAATGGTCAGCTGGTGCTTGCACAATTTGTAGAGCATAACCGCATATTTGTGATGGATGTGACCAAGTCGATGATTGGTTATAATGGAAATCAGAATGTGTGGCAGGAAGTGAAAGCTTCGATGATTAACCAGATTAGGTATGCGCCGATGGATGGTGGTAAGATTATCATCATCCCTTTTCAGGATGGGGTGATTCAGTCGGAGATAAAGCAATTTGATAATAATGAGAGCGGGAAGGCGAAGGCGCTGGCTTATGTGCAAAATAGTGAAATACCAGATGCGGTAACGAACACAAATATCTGTGAGGCCTGGGATTACAGTTTGAATATGTTTATGGGCAGCGAGCGGCAGAATATATTCTATGTGTTTACGGATGGAAAGCAGAATGTTGATTATCGCATGGATGGGAAGGCTTATAGCAAGGAAGATTGTTTGTCTGAGGTGATCAAGAAGTATTGTCGAACGTCTACTAAGGGTAAGGATTTCACCTTCTTCATTTCTTATCGCCCTGATTTGCTGCGAGACAGTGAGCTGAATTCTCTGATGTCTGCCTGTGAAAATCTGGCATTTGATAAACCTTCCGGTGACAAGATTTTTAAGAAGATTGTTTATTTGACAGCCAGGAGTGATCGCCTGAATTTTAGCCTACAGAATATGCATGCGGCCAATTTGGGTTTTCATATCATAGATAAACCTCAGGACTTAAGTTTCTCGGCCAGACTGGAGCTGGATCAGGAATTGCCTTCCGGTACATTGCTGGCTTTGACGAAACTTGACGGCTATCGTGTGGATGAGAATAACGAGGTGACGTTTCAATTGCGGGGAATACCTTCTCTGCAGGCGATCAGTAAGGCGCTGGAGTCAGGTTCATTGACTGGAAAGATAAAGCTTTATAATCCGAAGGGCAGCAATGCAAGAGCTTATTTTACTAAGGGTACAAATGAGGTCGATGTATTGATCAGCAACAAAAAAGTAAAGACCCTTACGATTAAAGTGCTGGAAGACTAATGCAAATTGTCCATTGAGATGAATTGGAAAACCACTAGAAGTTTGTTATTGCTTTTGCCGGTGCTGCTGCTGGTCTCTGCTTGTGATGAAGATAAGCAGATGTGGAAGGGCTATCAGGAAATAAAACTTGGCAAAACGTATTTTAAGGAAGATGCTACCAGGAGTGTGCTGTTCAAGTTCAACGATGAGGCGATCAAGAAGGGCAGTTATGTGAATTTGCGGTTGACAGATAGGGGGGGGAATACTTTTCCCCATGCAGAGTTGTTGTTCAACGGTGAACGATCGTCAGGAGGAGTACTTAAAGTGCGGGCAAATTCGCTGGGTCAGGATAGTGTAGTGCAAATGGGAATACGATTTGTGGACCGCAGTGTTGAGCCTGGAATTGCTCGATTATTGAAACTTGGTCGTTCGGATAAATTTGAAGGTCAGATATTGTTGGAGACCAATGCAGCGAGCCTGGACTACATCAACGATCAGGCTTTGTCATCCGTAGGGCCCCTTGGATGGTCGGTGCGTTTGATGGTTCCGTTGTGGAAGTTCATTATGTTTTGGACTTCGGTCTTTATTTTGTCTTTGCTGTTGACCTGGTTTATTTTTGTGCGTCCTTTGATGTATCCGCGCTTTTCCGGCGGAGAGTTCAATTTTGACTGGCCCCAGCACAAGAAAATTCGATTGAAGGGAAAACGATTGGTATATTTGGGCGGCGAAAAAATCATCAAGCAGGGATTGCTTAGTCGGATCTTCACAGGCAAGATCGAACAGTATATGAAGGACGAACCCTTTCTTATTGAATTGCAGCCAAAGCGCAAAGGGCTAAAGACTCAAGTGCGCTTAAAAACCAAGACAGGAATTGATATTCGACCTTATAGTCGCGGCCTGGTAAAAGACTTCGAAGAGTTCGAGATCAAGCGGTCTGGTAAGAAAGATATTAAGTTTAGATTTCAAAAGAGCAGATAGGATTATGTTATGCCCCAGGCTAACATCACTTAAATTTCAACCTTAAGCATTATGGCAAAGAAACTGAAGAAATCACTATTTATTGGACTAGGAGGAACGGGGGCACGGGCTCTGCTGTACGCTAAGCGGAAGCTGATCAAAGTGCATGGTGAAATTCCACCTATGATTAGATTTTTGGTTTTGGACACCGATCCTAAGATGAAGCAGCTACGTGGCGAGCAAGGAGAGATGTTGACTTTTGGGAAGCGGGAGTTTCTGCACATTGCAGTTCCAAATGGGCTTAAGTACATTGAGGCCAAAGAGCATATCAGTAATTTCTTTCCGGAAAAAAATAAGAAGAATGCAGGTGCAATCAACAAAGGAGCAGGTCAGATACGTTCACTTGGAAGGTTGGCGCTGTTTTTTAATCAACAAGAGGTAAGAGATCGACTCAGTAACATTGTAGACGATTTGAGAACTTATCGTCCTAGCGCTGATGATCCTTATGAGATTCATGGTGGTGATATTCAGGTATCCACTGTATTCTCGACAGCAGGAGGTACTGGTTCCGGTACCTTCCTGGATATTCCCTATCTGCTTCGTGATATTGGGATTGATCATACGGATACCATGATGGCTTATACGATGATGCCTAATATTTTCCTTCAGTTCGAGGGGACCAAGAATGTGGAGGCCAATAGCTACGGTGCTTTTAAGGAGTTGGACTTCTTGCTCGATGGACATTTGCTTAAGGATAGCATAGATTATGGAGGCGAGCATGCTGTATCCATGAATATGAGTCCTTACGATAATATAATCACTATAGATAATATTACGGAGAATAAGATTGGGCAAAACGATATCTCTGCTTTAAATGAGATATTGGGTACAGGTCTATATCTTTCGACAGGTGTAATTGGTGATGCCGGAGATTCTGTATGGGACAACCTTAGGAAATTTGTGAACGATGCCTTGAATGTGAAAGGTAAATCCTCCAACTATTGTAGTATGGGGATTTCGGAGTTGTTTTACGATGGCGAGAAGCTTAAGAGCATCTTCAGCAATAAACTCACGAAGGCGATGATTGATAAGCTGAGAATGCCTGCCACAGAGGTGCAAATTTCGGAAGATGTGGAGGCAAAGCTGAGTGAGTGGAAGATCAGGGAAGCGCAACCGCATGATGAGGTAATAGATGCGATCTTCGATATAAGTCAGGGCAGCGGTATCCGCCCAAGTGAGCCGGATGGTTACAAGAAGGGAACGAGTCAGTCGGCGCAGTTAAATGCGCAAAAATACCTGGAGATCATCAAGGAAAATCTGAAAGCTGCGGATGGTAATACAGATGCGCTGATTGCTGAAAAGCGGGGACTTGTGGATACCTATCTGAACGATCAACTGAACAAGAGCGGAGGGATTTTCTACTGCAAGGAATTTATCACATTGGTGAAAGGTAATTTGAGTGCCTATAAGGAGGAAATGAAAACGGAGAAGGCTACTTACCTTGAGCAGCAGACCAGCTACGAGAAGGAAGCTAAGCTGATGATTGATGATATTCTTGAAGAAGAAGAAGGATTTAATCCATTTGGGAAGAAGGGAAGAATCCAAGAAGCGGTTGAGGATTATTATGCGAAGGTGGTTTCGATGGCGACTGCCATTAAGGAGATTACCAGAAGAGATAGTGCCTTGCGTTTTTATAATGCGCTTCTGGAGAGCATGGATTTCAAGCTGCAGGATATCGCCAATATTGAGAAGCACCTTGCAGATATTGCTGTGCAGGTGCAGCAGACAACGACTGCATTGACCGATCGACGTGGTGGAAATACTTCGTATGTGGTTGATCTGCATGACCTCTTCCTCACGGAGGTTGAGATTCAGGAAAGCGATTATAATATGGTTGACTTCTTCAACTATATTGGTGAGAATAAAGTGTCGTCTTGGAATTCGATCAACAGCAAGCAAGTGATGGACTTGTTTATTGGCTATGCTGGTACGGCAAATAAGGCCAAGAATTTTTCGGAGATGGATGTGGATACAGCTTTCCGTAAACTGCCACAGGAAATGCAGGTCAAGTTGCTGGAAACTTTGGAAGCCAAGTCTGATCCGCTGTGGACCTATTCCAAAGAAGAGTTGGTACATCAGCCAAGCTATATCTACCTGGTCGGTGTAAACGACGACAGAAATACTGCTCTGAAAGATGAAGATCCCACCAATAAGATGCCTTTGTTCGAAATTGCTTTGGGAGACCGACCCAGTATGGCCGTAACAAATGATCCTCAAAGGATTTACTTCTATAAGTTTGCTGCGGCTGTTCCCGCCTATACACTGAGCCGGATGGACCGCTTCAGAAGAAAGTATCTCAGTGAGTCTGCTCGTTATGATTATCACATCGACAGAAGCTGGAAGAAGCAGATGGATGAAATTGGCTATGATTTGTTCCCGAGTAAGGATGAGGCAAGCAATTTGAAAGTTTGGGCAGAGGCGAATGCCTTTGGGTTGGTGAGCAGGAAATCACTGCGTGGTCCTTATATGGTACAAATGGAAGAGGGAACTGATCCATTGAATGATGATAAGGTGAATCTGGACACAACGGATCGCAGGGAGGCCTATAATGAATTCCTGAAGAAGCATGTTGAAGTGACAACCAAGTTGCTGGATACCGAATATAAGCGTCTTGGTGATGAGCAGGTCCTGAATAAGCTTCGAGAGTATCACGAGAAGTTCAAGGAAAATGTAAAGGAGTACACCAATATGACTATGACAACGCTGAAGCAAAATGAGAGCACTTATAAGCTGATCAATGCGGAGTTAAGGGTTATTGCGGAGTTAGTTGCCAAGTACGAATCATCGATCATGTAAGCATTGTTGATGAGATACCTACTACCCCTTTGCTTTATCATTCTATTGTCATCCTGCGCTCGCAAAATTGACTTTACCCAAACTTTGAGAGAAGAATTGGAGCGAAGCAATATTGACCTTTCTGAAGTACAGTATTATACTTCTAACGGCTTTGCTTTGAAGCGAATTGACGGCACCAGTGGTGATATCGAAGTGGATGAACTCGGCGTTTTGCAATTTGATTCTGGTTCGGGTTATGACATGGTGACTGTATCACGAAATACTCCCGGAACCTGTTTATATCAACGAGGCAGTCATAGGGTAGGTATCGCCTTTGAGGCGGGTAAATACATATTTTACGAAAGTGACTCCAGCGAAGTTGCATACGGCAATCGCTACTTGTTGCGAAGAGATCAGGATGCATTTGGCCAACGATTAGCCACTTGGGATTCTTACAAGGATTACGAGACGCACTTCACTGAAGGGGAAGTATGGTTGCAAGTAAAGAAGCGCAAGTTGGCCAAGTTGCTAAGGAGTAGCAGAGTACTTAAGGGCCAGCGAGTGTATGGAGCGAATGCGCCAAAGAAAGAAAAACGCTCTCGCGGTGGTTTTTGGGATCGATTTAACGTGAATAATCAGAAGCGGAATTCTGGAGGAAAGCAGTTGCCAAAGTTCTAGCAGACAAGAGTAAATCTAAGTTCATGATACACCCTACTATATTTATCGGCCTGGGCTCTTATGGCGACAATGTTGTGCAGAAGGCCGTGCAGTCTGTAATTGCAAAGGATCCGCTCTATGCCAGCATCATTGCTGATCTTGTGATTGATGAGGAGGGTGTGGTCCGATCCTATAGTCGAGCGAATCAGAAGCAGGTACTGAAGCTCGAATGCGAAAACTACATTTGTTCGGAGCGTGTATTCGAGCAGAATTTGAAGGCCTTCTACGACAAAGAAGAGGACCTGCAAAATTACCTGACGGAGAAGATCAATGACATGCTGCGATTGGAAGATCGACAGCGATTGATCGATAGCGGAATCAGTGAACTTTCCAAGCACCGTGTTGTGATTTTTGCTCCTCTATTTGATACAGTTGGTTCTGTCTTTTTCATTCCCTTATTGAGAATGCTCGAAAAGATTCTCAATAATAAAGAGGTGGAGGTTTTCACGGTTTCGCTGCTGCCCGATTTATCGCGGCTTTCTAAGGATTCGATAGAGGAGATTGTGGCTGACTATGAAGCCTCTGAAGAAATCGAATTGCTTGATAAGCACAAGGGCGCTTATGTATATCGAAGCATAAGCCAATACAACAAACATGGCGTCTTGTTTCTGCGAGGGGAAGGCGATAGAACGGCAATAGACATTTCAGATGTAGATCAAGGATCTGTTTCGAACTGCTATTTTATGGCTGCTCTTGCGGCCATTGCTTTACAATCTCCTGATTTTATCGAAAACATGGTGGTTCACAATCCTGATGGAACTTATACTGTAAGGTTCTTTTCGGATCAGGGGAAGGAGGAATTCGTCACAGTAGATGATAAGATGTGGGTTGCAGATGGAACAACAGCAACAATTTATGCAAAGAGTGGCGACAAGGAAGGTAAGTCTGTAGAACTTTGGCCGATGATTTTGGAAAAGGCCTGGGCAAAGTTAAACAAGGGCTATGAAAATACGGCTGGAAGAAATCGAACAAAGTATCCTTTTGCCTTTGCCTTGGGGGGAGAGCAGGCCATTGAGTTGAAGACAGTTGAAACCAAGGACACTGAGGTTTTATTCTCCCAAGTTTTGGAGCATTTTGAGAAGAAGCGCCTTCCTGTTGTTTTTCTAAGTCGCGAGACTGATTCGGGAACAGAAGAGAGGCATGGAGAGTTATTTCATAATCATTGCTACGCATTGCACCGTATTAACGAGCGTAATAAGACTTTTGATTTATACAATCCACATGGTCAGGATCACCTGGTAGGCCTTGACATGGACACCTTCTACGAGCATTTCGAAAGCATTCAATTGCTTCAGTTAAAGGATACAGATAACTTTTTTGCTACTCAATACAAGACACTTCGGGATTTTGAATATGCGAGGGCATATTGCTGTTTGGCAGAGATGGAGATGGTATTGTCTCAAGAAGGCCAGCTAATCAACTACCCCTTTATCATCGGTAAAAAGAATATCGATGATCATAGCATCGGGCGATTTGAGGACATGCTGGATTCCTTAGGTGAGTTTTCTTATATGCTTTTCTGCGGTAGATTGTCGATCGTTGAAAATGCGCACTTGTTTTTGCATGAGGAGTCTTCTGGCAAAACCAATCGCTACTCCTCCTTTGGATTGGCGACGCTGACCTTTCCAGAGGCGCAGATTAGAACTACTTATCAAGCACTTGGTAAGCAGGCCACCTTGTCGGAGCTGGATAGGCTCTTTCGAGATCCAAAGTCAGTTGCCAGAGACGAATTGAATCTTTATACAAGTACCTTCATTGAGCGGAATTCCTGGAGCAAAATTTACGATTTGTGCGGACAAGGCTCAGATGACGGAAATCCAATTTACAAAGGACTGAGTAGTCTCGTCAAGATTGACGAGAATCTGGACCCCAAAAAGTACCTGGAGCAACTCGACGCTGCCGAGGAGAAGTATCGCCTAAATGATTTCAATGTGCAGATTGCACCCGCTTATGGCAATCGTGCTGATGCTTTGGCTAAGAAGTTGAAAGCGCAGCTGCGGGCAGAACTCGCAAGTCAGTTTGGGAAGTCTGAAAACGGCATCAATTTCGCACATGGTTTTACCAGTTTCCTATTGCGTGAAGATTGTGATTGCGTATCGCATGATGAGACCTTTCCGGAAAAGGATCTGATCTCAGTAGAGCAGGAAATACTCGGTTTTTATCAGGAAAAGTTGGGTCTTAGCATTGGCGCCAATCAGCTCAAACAAATGGAGTCCGAGATTGGGAATGAGCAACGCGAAGTGGTAGAATTGCATCGCAAGATTCGACAAGGAGAGGAGCGTCTGGAAAGAGAAAAGCTGAGGCTTGAAGCGGGAGATAAATCGACGACTGTGGACAAGATCAAGATGGAATCTGAATTGGTGGCGATGCGTGATCAGAGCGCTAAAGTAGAAGAAGAACTCAAGGCAAAAATTAAGCAGTTTGAATCGGACTACAAGAACTACGAAGACTTCAAAGTCAATTTACGGCAGAGCAGTACCAGGAAGCAACTTTGGGAAACGGACAAGAAACAGTTTGATGAGAAAGCCGAACAGCTGGAAGCAAAGATTCATGAAACAGAAACCAAACTTGTAGATGCCAGAAGCAGGGTTAGCAGCTGGAAGGAGAAGTGTTCAAAGTACATCCGATGGTGGCTGGTGATCTTGCCCTTGGTGATTCTTGCAGTTTTTGCGGTTAATGCAATTTTAGAATGGGAATTGGTTTTCACTACCAATGCCTGGAAGTTTATTCTACCGTTTATTGTCCTTGTATTCGCTGTGTATTATGTGATTTTCATCATGCGATACAGAAAAAAGTTCAAAGCTCCGTTGGATCAAAGTATTGCTTTTCATGATTCGGTAGCTACCGATAAGATCACTTTGCTGAGGGATTTTGTCGAGAACAAAGCATCCGCGTATCAGCAGCAATCGGAGTATTTTCAGCATGAAGCCGCTTACGACTGTCTACAGCAGCTGATAGACGAGATTCACTATGAGAAAGAAAATATCCATCACTTCAAGAAGAAGATTCAGGAACAGATGGTGCAGGAAGAGGTAAAGGTCAATAAGCAGAAATTTAAGAACAACCTCTTTGTTCGCTATATCATCGGAAAAGAAGCAGTGGAAGACCACTTCAAGGAAACGTATCAAAAGGGTGACTTTTTTGACAAGCCTGAAAAGGTATTGTCCTACTATCAGGATTTCGTGAAAAGCAACAATCTAGACAAACTGAACCGCGATCTAGAGGATCACTTCAGTGAAAAGGGTGCTGCACTTAGCGGAAGCGATATTTACAGCAAGCTGATAGCTGGGGACTTTGATCGGGAAGAATACAAGGAAATTGATCGTAAGCAAGGAATCAGCAACAGCATAGACAGGGACCTGAATCGAGAGATCAAGAAATTGGTGGATGCGGCAAAACCCTATATCAATTTGGAAAGTATGCTTGAAGCTGACCGCTCACTAAATGTGCTTCAACTGTGCCGAGATGAACGATTTCCGCAAGGGGAAAAGATACTAGAGCTTGTTGCTGCAGCGAGTGGAACCAAAGTGAGCACTTTTGCGATCAAGGACAAGAACAACATCAATTTGATGTATGTGCGTATGGGATTCCCGGCCTTCAAGATCAATATCATTCAGGAGTGCCGATCTAAATTCCAAAAGCTCCAGCAAACTTCCAAGCTAGATGCTAAGGATTTCTTTGCTTTTCCAAGAGCAGTTGATCAGGAAATGTTTCCCAGTCTTCTTTTAATGGGCGGAAACACCGATAGGCAAAGGCGGGCTCTTACATTTGCCAGACTATTTGGCTTGTTGGTGCAAGGTCCAGATGGCTATCGGTTTGAGGGGAATTTACTTGGTGAAACGCTCATCAAATCCAGAGATTTTCTCGCTTTGCAAAAGGGCAGAGATTTGCTGGAAAGACTCGAAGATAAGATCAGTCTTGCCCAAAAGAGCTACAATGCGGAAGACACTGCGATTGCCAAGTCAATGAAGGATTTTTTATCCTCTGAGGCAAACGATTTTGACGAGATTGACTACCGTATTATCAAGGAATTTAATCCAAGCAGCATCTAGAGTTGTTTAAACATAGTATTTGACACCTTTTACGAGCTGATATTTTTGTCAACCCGGGGCAAAGAGAAGGGAGCAAAGAGAAAAGAGAAAGGAGCAAAGAGAAGGGGCTTGCAGCTCCAAAACTCATTAAATTTTTTTCCGAAATTGACCTTTTTGGGCATCTCCAGCCTGTTTTCTTGCGTCTAATGTTTGGTTAGCTACATATGCTCTGATTAGTAGAGTTTTGTTGTTATCTGGCATCTATATTGCTATTTTTAGGTCAAGATCAGGCATATATGAATAAACATAAGTTGTGGTTTAGAGGAGTGTTATTTTTTTTCCTGCTCCTTGGCCAAAGCGTTTGTCTATTTGCGCAACTGGGCAACGAGTGGATTGACATCAGCAAACATTATTACAAGTTTTCAATTAGCAACGAAGGAATCTTCCGGATTCCCTATTCTGTATTGTCCAGCACCAATCTAGAAATGCAGGGCAGCAGCTTCCAATTGTGGAATAATGGACAGCAGGTTCCCATTTTTGTGACTACTGCTCAGGAGTTTGCTCAAGGAGATTTTATTGAGTTTCACGCGAAGCCAAACGATGGTTTTTTGGATAAGGACTTGTACGATGATTCATCCTGGCAAATGCAAAGCTCGCAGAGCCTCTACTCAAATCAGGCTGTTTATTTCTTGACTGATTCCGACTCCGAGCAGAATCTTCGCATTGGAACGGGAACCAACAGTCTGGCCGGTGCACCAGAACCGGAAAGCTATTGTTGGTACGAATCCAGGATTGTATTTGATGAGGAGTACTACAGAGGCGAACCGAGACTTTTGGGTTCCCGATATGTACCAGAAAACTTGCTGGATGCAAATGAGCAGGACTTGGCCGCTTCAGAATGGACTTCCAGTTGGGATAACAGAGCTGCCATGCAGGCCGGTGAAGGTTTCTCCAGTGAGCCAGTTAGCTCAGGCGAGGTCTTATCTAGGGGTTTGCAGGCTGATGCAGCAGTATTGTCCCCAAATACTCCCAATGCTATCCTGCGAATGGGGCTATTGGGTCGTTCCAATGATCTGTCTATAAGCCCTGATCACCATCTCGAAGTCAGGTGGAATGAAGAAGTAATGGATGATCTGACCCTCGAAGGGTATGAGCAGCTTCAGTATCAACTCAATATTCCTGCCCCTCAATTGCAGAATGTGAACTTGCTTGAAATAGAATCTTTGGGAGATTTAGGCGAGCTTGACGAAATAAGTGCGGCATACGCCAGCCTTCGATATGCCCGAGATTTTGACCTGGAAGGAGTCAGTTTTTTGCGATTCACTGTATACAATCCATTAATCCCTGATCCACATTTAACCTTTACAAATTTCAGCTCCAATCTGCAGTTCCCGCTCTTGTACGATTTGACGACCAATGAACGCTACTTTGGCAACAACATCAATGACCTTATTCACTTCAGGCTATCTGAATCAGAAGAGGTAAGGGAGCTGTTTCTCCAGAAGATTGAAAACATTCAAAACATCACTGAGTTGGAGGAACGAAACTTTACCAATTTCGACTTCCAGGCAAACCAAGGCAAGTATGTTATATTGTATCCGGAGGAGTTAGAGGCGACAGCCATCTCTTTCGGTCTTTACAGAACTTCTAATCCTGGTGGGGGAAACACATCCGTATTGATTAATGTGGCCTCCTTGTACGATCAGTTTGCTTATGGTGTTGATGGCCATCCATTGGCCATTCGAAATTTTCTGGCATTTGCGGAAGAGAATTTTTCGGACAAACCAAAGCATGTTTTGCTGCTTGGAACAGGGGTGGATCTAAAACAGTTGACCGAAGATTCAGAACTGAAGGATGAAAATCTGATGCCAGCCATTGGAAGTCCTGCTTGCGATTTTCTGTATGCATTTTCCAATGATCAACGTCTAAGCACCGCATCAATTGGACGTCTACCTATTGTGTCTAATGCAGAAGGTCAGGCTTATCTGGATAAGGTGCAGCAATATGAAGAACAGACCCGCTCCTGCGAAAGAGGACCCTACCAATATCGAGAACGGCAAGCACTTCTTGGGCATGCCAGGAATCCAGAAGAATCCGAATGGCTTTCGGGACTGTTTTCCAATCTGGAGGCCCTCTCGGAGTCCGGCCCACTATCAATGGGTATGCAAACATGGATTGAGAATACAGAGGATGATGTTCCAGCCAACTTCGAAGAATTCCATGAGTGGATTGTAGAGGGTGCAGGAATGCTTTGCTATTTTGGAGAAAGTGATAGTAATGGTGCCTGGTGGAATCTGGAAGAAAATACGAACCCAGCAAGTTGGGGAAATCAAGCGGCCTATCCTTTGGTCTTTTCTGCCAGTGATTACACAACCGCAAGTTTTCAAGGACAAGGTAATTCAGTACTGGGACAGAAGCTGCTGACGGCAGCAAACCGAGGTGCAATCGCTGTTATAGGGTCTAGTGGCAAAAGCTATTATAGATCACTGGAACCTGTACTGCATCAATTTGTCAGTGAGCTCCAAGGTTCTGCTTTTGCAGAGCCAGTTGGAGAAACATGGAATGCAACAATCTCGCAGTATTTGACTTCAGAAAACGACTATGATCGTTATACATTGGAAAACCTGCAATTCCTGGGAGATCCTGCCATCAGAATTCAAAGAGAAGCCCTTCCGGATTTTACCATATTAGAACCCGGCGATGTTTGGTTTACGCCAATTGTAAATCAAGAAGGGATTTCAAGTGTCGATTTGTTTTATCGAGTCAGCAATATCGGTTATCCAGCCGATCAGGAATTTGCGGTACAAGTTATAAGGTCTTCTGAAACATCAACAGATCTTCTTTTTGAAGGTATCAAGACTTATGTGGAAGGAGAGGACAACGTATATAGTCTTGAGATTGAGGTTTATGAGGAAATCCTGGGTTTGAATCAGATTGAAATCCTGATCAATCCGGAGGAAGAGTCAGATGAACTTTGTTTTGAAAACAATGCTAAAGAAGTTAGTCTCTTCCTCAATGATCTCGGCTGTAGTGAGGAAATCGTGCAAATTCCCAATCTACAGGAGTCCTATTGCTTGACGGGAAGTGGTGGATTACTGGAAGGAAGTCCCGCTGGTGGAAGTTTTCTGATTGACGGAGAAAGCAGTGACACGATAAATCCTACGGAACTCGGTGTGGGGCTACATGAAGTTTCCTATACCCTTGAGAGCGAAGATGAGGGTTGTCCCGATTCTATCTTTGAGTCCAGCTTTCTGGTTACAGAAGGGCCGGCGGCAATATTTCAGGCAAGTTCAACGCAAGCCTGCCTCTATGAGGATCTGGTCTTTGAATATGTTGGCAATGCTTCTTCTTCGGCCAATTACATTTGGGATTTTGGTTCTGGAGCTATCGGTGGCGACATTACAGGCTTAGGTCCTCATGAAGTCTTATGGACAACAGGAGGCCAAAAGTCAGTCAGCCTTATTGTTCAGGAAGATGAATGTTTCGGGAGTTATGTGATCAATGTTCAGGTGGCCTTACCACTGGAAGACCCTGGATTGATCTGCGAGTCCACTGATCTAAGTTCTGTCACCGTAAGTTGGCTACCACAGCTAGCAGCAGAATCTTATTTGCTCCAGGTAAACGAATCTGAAGTGGTTTTGGACGCTGACATAAATCAGTATACAGTGGACAATCTTGAGTTGGGGGACGAAATCACCTTTGCACTGACAGCCTTTGGCAATGAAATATGTGGAAATCGATTTAGTGGCCCACTTACCTGTGTAGCCGAAGGTTGCATAGATCAAGCTCTGTACATTGCAAATTTGCCTGACGCAGTTTGCCTCTTTGATCCGCCTTTTGAAATTTCTGCAAATCCTGCCGGTGGTGTCTTTTCCGGATCTGGAATCATGGGATCAATGTATAATCCATTGCAAAGCGGCAGCGGAATTGATACGGTCCGTTATACCTGGATTGATGGAGATTGCTCCTATACTACAGAAACGCTGGTAGATGTGAGAGAGGATCCTGTTGCAGAGATATCTCAAATCGGGGATCTGTGTGTCGATGAGTCAGTGATGCTGGAAGTAACCGATGGCTTTTCTGCCTATCAGTGGATCGGTACTGGGGCTTTAGGTCAGAGCCTGGAAGTAGCGGAGCCAGGGCAATACAATGTAATAGTGGCAGATGATGCAGGGTGCCAGGGAGCGGCCATTTCCTTTGTGTCAGCTCCGGGAATACAGGGGGAAATTTTCAGTAATACAGGCGAGTTCTTTTATTGTGAAGGGCAGGCATCTTTGTTTCTCGATTTTAATACCGCAGAACAAGAGGTGAGTATGGAATGGCAAGACGGTACCACCGGTCCGCTAGAGGTGACCAGCAGTGGCGAATACACTGCCTTTTTGAGTCAGCCGAACGGTTGCTTAGATCAAATGAGTGTATTTGTCGAAGTGATTCCTGCTCCGGAACCAGTATTGATTTCTGATACTGGAGAATTGTCAATTTGCAACGACGAACCACTGACAGTAACCTGTGAGCAGTCCTTTGAAAAATATGAGTGGTTTCTCAACAGCAGTCCGCTGGAGTATCCGGAAAGTCAAAATAGCATTGTCATTACGGAGCCAGGTGACTATCTCTTAGTGGTGACTAATGAGCAAGGTTGTGTTGGTAGCTTTCTCGCTAATATCGAGGGGGGAGGAGCCATCCAGACAAACATATTGGCCCCAGATGCAAGCAATCTTTGTGCTGGAACGGAGGTAGTATTACAATTGGACAATGTTTTTGAAAATTACCTTTGGTCGACTGGTGAACAAACGGCAAGCATTCAGGTTAGCACACCTGGCAACTATTCGGTCGTCGTGAGCACGGCAGGAGGTTGTTCCGGGGAGGCATCAACTTTCATGGATTTTCAAAGTACGCCGGTCGTGGACCTGGGACCGAATACAGATGTGCAATTTGGTAATGAGTACTTGCTAAATCCTGTTTCTCAGCCGGGAGATTTTTCGTATAACTGGAGCACAGGTGATAGCAGCCCAACCCTGACCGTCACTGCAAGCGGGACCTACGGTGTTACGGTTGTTGACAACAATACAAACTGTAGTGCTTCTGATGAAATTACCGTCAGTTTCTTAAGCTCCAATGTGCAGGCCGTCCCTCGATTGTGGGCTGTGTATCCAACGATGACCAGAGATGTCCTCAACGTTGAGCTGTTGGCCGTTCGTCAGGGGCAGTATAAATTGACCCTCAAGGATCTGACTGGCCGCGAACTAGGGGAGTGGTCAATGAGCATGGCGGAGCATCAATTAGATGTATCGGCTTTTCAATCAGGGATGTATTTACTGCTTTTAGCAATAGATCAGCAGAACGTGGCTGCGCAGAAAATAATATTGCAGTAATAGAGTATTTGGCAGCATGTGATTCCCGAAAACTGTAATTTTGCGTTTTCGGAATCAAACAAGATTTTCTATGCGGTTTCTATCGTTGATTGTCCTATTCTGCACCTGCATGTTTGCCTGTAAATCTCCTGGTCAAGGCTCCGTAAATTCGGCGGTCAAAGAAAAGCCCCAGCTCATCAAGCTGGAAGAAAATGGAATGTACTATCGCGGTGTAAAGAAACTGGAAAGTGGTGGTTCCATCGGTTTGGCTGAGCTCAATAAGCAGATGGAAGGCAAGACAGAGATGAATGTAAAGCTTGAAACTCAAGTCGAATCAGTTTGCAAGGTGAAGGGTTGTTGGATGACTGTGGCAGAAGAGGGGACTGAATCCATCAGGGTGATGTTTAAGGACTATGCGTTTTTCGTTCCCCTTGATTGTGAAGGAAGAGAAGCTGTGTTGGAAGGCCGTGCTTACCTTGACACAACCTCCGTAGAATGGTTAAGACATTATGCGGAAGATGCCGGTGCCAGTGCTGAGGAGATCGCAAAAATCACGGAGCCAGAGGTCGCAATTGCCTTCGAGGCAGAGAGTCTAAGGCTCAAGTAAAATAATTCGCTAAGTTGGGCAAGAAAATGGCGTAATCGCTTGTTAGCTATCCGATTTTATTGCTATCTTTGCCTCGCTTTTGGGATTCGGTAGCTCAGTTGGTAGAGCATCTCCCTTTTAAGGAGAGGGTCCAGGGTTCGAGCCCCTGCCGAGTCACAAACTACAAGGCTCTTCAGTGAAAACTGAAGAGCCTTTCTTTCATGGCTACTACCAAAGTGTGTAATTCGGGCATTTTCAGCTTGATTACGGCCGCTTTGAAGCCGGGTACAGAGCTCGCTCATTTCCGTTATAGGTCAAAATCCGTTCTCTCCCTGGAAACGCTATAACAAGCTGATTGTCAATTCTAAACGATTGCTGTTTTAGTGTTTTGATTTCGCTTTTGAGCCTAATTATGACTTCATAATTAGACCCCGAAATCAAGCCCTTTGCTTCTTCTTTAGCCTACATTTGAAGTACTCCGACGAAGTTCCTGAATGAGGAGATTAGATAGATAGAATCTCATTAGGATCAGTCTTTGCGAGTTAGTGTTTCCAACAAAAGAGTACGGGGTGTGCGCCCCGTGCTTTTTTGCCATTAAGAAATAACCATTGCATCCCTAGTTCTCACTTAGAAATCCAAAGACTAATTGCATCAGGAGCAAATAACGGTCACTAAAATAGCTGCTATTGCAACCACTTTTTGCCCCTTGAGTGTCATTCACGTAGTCCAAGATCAATTCTGCCAGCCTGGTAGACAAAGAGCAAGTTTATCTTACTTTGCCATTATTCAGTTCCTGAAGCATTAGTCAAATCCGGAATCTTAGAATGCTTCTAAATTCCGGATTACTCTTTGTTGCAAATCTGCCAATTGGTATGATTTTCCGGGTCCCCACTCAGATTTACCAGTAGTCTTCAGTAGCCTGGATTCGTTTCTTGTTGGCTGATCTGCCTCTAAACAAATCGGATCAAGATCAGCCCGGGCGGCATTCCGGCCGGTAACTGAGTGAATATATTGCAAATATTTACTCAAAAGGTTTGCTGCGGCTACAATTCCTGCATATTTTGCATATTGATGGTGGCAACTAAACTTTTTTGGTCCCTTGTCTTAACAACGGCCCTGTTTGCTTTGCCCTGCAGGGCAGGCTGCAATTTTAGTGATATCCTTGCGGTAGACTCTGATATTGAGGTATGTATGGGTGCTCCAGCCAGCTTCGATATCATACTGAATATCGTAGGAGATCCGCCCTCGTCTCTTTCTGTGCGCCTATACCAGGATGATCAACAAGTGGGGCAGCATGTGGGCTATAGTCAGATTATCAGCCTCAGCTTCCTTCCGGGAGCGCTTCCCGATCCCTGTGGTATCTTCACCGAAGATTATACGTTGGCAGTATTTTGTGAAGGCGATTCGTTGCTCATAGATGATCCCTTT
>JAHDEE010000377.1 GCA_020629005.1 Chitinophagales bacterium | reverse complement strand
ACAAAAAGATAAGCTCCTAAAAGGTGTCACGAACTTTGTTTACGCAGCACTAGTATCTGGGGTTGTACATAGCAGCTTCGATGCTGTCTCTAATGTTCTCAGGTTCTTCATTTTGCGCCAATCCCATCCTATAGGCTTCTGCGGCTACATGGCTCGCAATTTCCAAGGAGACACGTCTGATGTCTCTCAGTGGTGGATAGAGCGCGCCTAAATCAATATCTTCTTGACTGACATGTGCAGCAAGTGTACGAGCGGCGCAAAGAAACATGTGATCTGGAATTTTTCTTGCTCTTGCGCTGAGCGCACCGAGTCCAATACCGGGAAAAACATAAGCATTGTTGCCCTGTCCAGGACTGAAACGCTTCCCCTCGTGGATCACATCATCAAAGGGGCTTCCACTAGCAAATACGACTTTGCCGTTGCTCCAGTGATAGGCCTGCTCGGCTGTGCATTCTGCCCTCGAAGTTGGATTGGAAAGCGCAAAGACCACGGGTCTTTCGTTGTGTTGCGACATCTTTTCGATGACCTCCCTAGTGAAGGTATTTGGGGCACCAGTAGCTCCAATAAGCACATGCGGCTTAACATATTCAATGGCCTCCAGGAATCTCATTTGGGGATAGTCATTTGCATAAGGCAGATTGTGTGGCATGAGGTCTTTTCGGCTCGTTACCAATAGGCCCTGCAAGTCCACAAAAGTCACGCGCTGCAAGGCTTCTGCTCTGCTAAGACCTTCCTGTATAAAGGCTTCTGTCATAAGGTCAGCTATCCCTGTTGCAGCTGAGCCAGCTCCCAAGAACATGATTCTTAAGTCCCTATAGTCGTTGCCAGTGATTCGGCCAGAAGCATATACTCCTGCAAGCGCAACAGCAGCTGTACCTTGTATATCATCGTTAAAACAGAGAACATTATCGCGGTAGCGATTGAGTAGTTTGTAGGCATTTGGTGTAAGAAAATCTTCAAATTGTATGAGCGCTTTGGGGTATTTGGTCTGCACTGCCTGGACAAATTCATCGACCAATTCATCGTATTCGGTCTCATCAATTCTTTTGTGCGGGTAGCCGAGATAGAGCATATCTTCCAGCAGTTCGTCGTTATTGGTGCCTACATCAAGCATTACGGGCATACATTGATGAGGAGGTATGCCGCCACAAGCGGTATAAAGTGACAGCTTACCAATTGGTATTCCCATGCCATTAGCGCCAAGATCTCCGAGCCCGAGGATACGTTGTCCATCTGTGACCACGATTGCTCGCACATCGTCTTCCGGCCAGTTGCTCATGAGTTTGGCAATGTTGCCTTTGTCTTCAGGCGTGATGTAAAAGCCGCTGGTTTCTCTCCAGATGTGGGAAAATTCTTTGCATGCTTGTCCTACAGTTGGCGTGTAAATGAGGGGCAATAGTTCATCGATGTTGTCGATTACGGTTCTGTAGAACAACTGTTTGTTTCTGCGGAGAAGCCCTCCCAAAAGTACATATCGCTCGATATCAGATTCTTTTCGTCTAATGTTTTCGAGCGTCCTTTGAACCTGCGAATCTAAGGAGCTGACCTTGTATGGCAGTAGTCCTCTCAGGCCTAGTTGGTCCCGCTCCTCTGAGCTGAAGCCAGTGGATTTATTGAGTCCTCCATGCTGTAGGACCTCTGTACCGCGAAGATTTTTTGCTTTCATAGTGAAAACGAAGGTAGAGCTTTTTTGCACTGGTATTTGTCGGATACTGTAATATCGCGGTTCGATCTTGAGGTGTAGAAAAGTAAACTGGTCGCTCCAGAATAGCCAGTCATATTGATTGATGAAAAAGAGCAGAACCAAGAATTATTTGTGAGACTTGGGAGGGCTTAAAGCAAGAATAAAGCTGTTTTTATGTTTCGATATATCCGTTTAAGTGTAAATTTCTTTCTAAATGGGCTAAAAACTTGCATTTAATGAGAATTAGCCCTTCTTTTGTATATGTCCAACTGGAAGACAATATGATCAATGAGGCCTTCTGGCCGGGTGATAGCCTTTAACCCAAAATTACCGAACCTGAATTGCGATTTGCTAATAGATTTTTGTTCCTGTGTACAATTGACAGGTAACAAATCAAAAGCAAAGACAATACTTGATGTAACCCAAATCAAATATCATGAGAACAAGCAATTTTAGTTTTAGCAGACCAGCGGAAATCCTATTTATCCTCCTGGGAATGTTTCTTTGTAGTGACCTTTACGGGCAAAGCTGCGAGCCTGATACAAGCTACGCAGTTGAAGGACAGCATATTCAAGGTCTTTTCCCTTTGCCAAGCGGAATAGCGCATCCTGATGGTAGCATCAGTGAGGGGTTACCTCCAGCAATTGTAGGAGAGCCTTATGAGTTTCAGATGACCATCTTTGTGCCCGATTCGGTAGATATTTTTGGTAATGTACCATCGCTGAGTAGGATGGAGAAACTGAATTACATTGAGTTTCTTGGTCTGAATGAGGATGGTGTGCCACCCGGCATCAGCTTCAGAATAGAGGGGAGTCCGGCTTACCTACTTCCAGGGAACAACTATTGTGGTGTCCTGAGTGGAACGCCTCAATCTGTCTGGAACCAGCAGTGCGAAGTGGAGTTGAATTTCAGCTGCAACGTGAACATTGCTCTGGAAAACTCGGAGGACTTAGACTGGCC
Source organism: Chitinophagales bacterium (assembly GCA_020629005.1). Lineage (GTDB taxonomy): Bacteria > Bacteroidota > Bacteroidia > Chitinophagales > UBA2359 > JAHDDV01. Next base: position 1,392 of record JAHDEE010000377.1, on the reverse strand, counting down.
CGCCAATTTTGATAGCTACTGTTTTCTCGTTGAAGACTACGTTCAGGCGGAGAGTCTTGGCGCTGAAGAAATTGTTGCTTACCCAAATCCGGCCAAAGAATTTGTGCGCTTACCTCTTCCTGTAGTCTCGACTGGCGAAACGCTGGTTAGGGCTGTCGACCTCGGGGGAAATCTAGTAGTCGAAGAGCTATTTGTGGATTCGAATGGAGATATTGAACTGAACGTCGCTACATGGTCATCTGGAATTTACTTATTAGAGGTGCGTTCTGAAACATCCAGGTACAAGAGCAAAGTTGTTGTCTGCAATTGATATTGAATTACCAACTAACTAAATATATGTATGCATCTTTGAAGGTGCAATCCTACCCAATAGCTTTTAAAGGAACACATCGCAAAGTGGTGTGTTCCTGTAAACCAAACCAAAGAAAGTAGAGCAAATATTCAAAATAAGGCCCCGACCAGTTTGTCTTATTCCATTTACTAAATATTATGTCATGCAAAAGTTGTCACTAGCGAAGTGGGGATACTCTGCTCCCAAGCTCAAAATTCTCTGTGTACTAATATTCTGCACCAGCAGCATGTACGCACTACGCGCACAAACAGCCATTATTCACGGTACGATCAGTGATCGTGAATTTGGAGAAACCCTCATTGGTGCTACCGTCACTCATAAGGACCAGGACCGAGGTACCTTGAGTGATTTTGACGGTAAGTATGAACTTGAAATACCAGTGGGTAAGCAAACCATTAGCTTCTCCTATGTAGGAATGGTTTCGCAGAACCTGGAAATAGAAGTTTCAGGTGGTGAGATGATTCAACATAACGTCATCCTTGATAGTGCGCTGGGAAAGGAGATTGTATTTACCGATACAAAAAATCCCATTGATCAAAACCAATCGGTCTCTTCGATAGACCCAATACCTGCAGCGGAAATGCAGAAAAATAATGATCCGGACCTAAGTGTGAGTCTAAGAAGAAATCCGGGTGTTCAGGTTATCGGTGGGCAAGTAGATATACGGGGAGCCAGTGGATTTGCCTATGGTGCGGGCAGTCGCGTCTTGATAGTTGTGGATGGCTTGCCAATGTTGCGCGGAGATGCCATGTATCCTGAATGGGACTTTATTCCTATGGAAACCATTTCTCAAGTTGAAGTATCCAAAGGTCCTGCCTCCGCCCTTTTTGGCGCTTCGGCACTGGGAGGTGTTGTTTACATTCGCTCCGAATATGCACGATCAAAGCCGGAGACACGTGTCAGTCTTAGTACAGGAATTTACAATAACCCTCGAGCAAATGCTGTGAATGATAGTACCAATAAAGCCTGGTGGAATGGCCAATATCCAGCAGAAAATAACCTTTCTTTTGTGCACAAACGGAAAGTCGGTAAGCTGGATG
>JAHDEE010000376.1 GCA_020629005.1 Chitinophagales bacterium | reverse complement strand
TTGCGCGCTGGACGGCAGGTGCAAAATAGCCCCGATCGCAGCGTAAATGAGCGCTGCAGATGCCGTGGCGTAAGCCGGCCAGTGGGGGCTCGGAGCCTGCGGAGAGACCACAGTGGCCGCGCTGAAGCAGGCAGATGCAGTGCGAATTGCAGCGGAGAGCGGGAAGAACAGTACTCGACGCTGCTGCGCCTCGCTCCTAATTATTTTAGTTGCGCTAGCTTAGAAGAAAATCCCTACACGTAAACCTAGATAAGAGAAGGTGGACTTGTCGTCGGAAACGTCCTTGCTCAGCAGCGTCGTGAAGCCGTTATTGAAGTACAAACTTCCGAAGGCCCTGGTATTTGGTGCAAGGGAATACTCGACTCCACCACCAATGGTGAAGGCCAAGGCAACGGGGCGAGTAAGATCGCTTGCCGACTTAGACTCGATATCCGGAATGCTTCCATCCACAAAATCAGCATCATACCGGGTGCGGATAAGGACAGATGGAGTTAGACCCAATTGACCAAAGTAAGTCATGTTGCCAAAGTCGTTGGTTTTTACCTTTAGTGTAAGCGGAATCTCGAGGTATTGCAAGCGCAATTTGGTGGTCAGTATTTTATTATTGCTGATCGGCTCGAACGCATCATAATTCGTACCGCCGTGCATGACTATAAAGCCAGTCGAAAAAGCATATCGCGGTGCAAAGAAGTAGTCTGCAATGAGGCCATAGCCAAAACCGATTTTGGCTTTGGTTTCCAGATCCGTATCATCCGATCGCACCCATGTCAGTGCCGGCATAATGCCGAAGCCCAGATCAAGATCGCCTTTTTCTCCCTGTGCCATCAAATCTACATTCGAGAGTAGCACGGCCAATAAAATCCACAGAAATTTTTTCATAATTTTGACGTTTGTACTTAGCAAACACGCGAATACTCACCCGGATTTCCTATCAGGATAAGCCATTTAATCGATCAAATGCAGCTCAATATAAGAAGTTATTACAGGTTTCAGTGCTTGTTTTCCTTGCTGTTTGTACTCCTACTAATATCGGCCTGCGACATGGGTAAGGGCAAAAGTAAGCCAGATATCTCGAATATTCAGGTGCAGTTGGAAATTGATCGCTTTGAAAAGGATTTATTCGCCGCAGATAGCAGCAATTTTACGCAGCGGTTTGACCAGTTGAAGGCTAAATATAGTGATTTTTACTCTTTGTTTGTAGAGGAGCTAATGGCTTTTGGAAATACAAAAGACTCTGAAAAGTCATACCGAAAGGATCTTTTAGGCTTTGTGACCAATAAGGACATTCAGTCATTGTACGATAGTACGATGTATCAGTTTCCTGATCTTTCGACACAAGAGAAGGAGATTGCTACCGCCTTTAGGTACTATAAACACTATTATCCAAATGCTTCGATTCCGAAAGTAATCAGTCATATATCGGCATTTGGACCGTCAGCAGTGACCTATGATACAACTTTGGTTGCCGTAAATCTGGATAGCTTTTTGGGTCAGGATTTTGCTTTCTATAGCTCTACGAACACCCCGAATTATATCCTTCGTCGTTTCGAGCCGGAGTATATTGCGGCAACAGTGATGAAGGTATTTGCGAAGAGCCATTATGAACCAGATCTCCGGCACAATACACTCGTGGACCAGATGCTTTACAATGGAAAGTTGTTGTATTTTCTGGAGAAGGTGCTGCCAGATACCCCTTTGAGCTACGTGACTGGCTATTCTGAGGAGCAGTTGGAATGGTTGGAGAACAATGAGGTGGAAATATGGGCATTTATCATCGCCCAGGATATTATGTATGAATCGGATCAGAAAAAGATTGGAAAGTTGTTGGCGGAAGGGCCTACCACTCCTGGTATGCCTAGTGCTTCGCCGGGCAACGTTGGTACTTGGGTTGGTTGGCGAATGGTGCAAAAGTACATGCAGGAAAATCCCAAAGTCACCTTACCGGAGCTGATGAACATGAAAGATGGGCAGGAAGTACTTAGGGGTTCGAAATATAAACCTGGTCGGTCAGGTATCTTTGTTGGTTCCTAGTGCTACGCAAACGAAGCCTCCAACACCTTTAAGGGCTTCTATTTCTGTCATCCTTCGTTGCTCGTCAGTCACGAAGCTAAGGCTATGCTCCATCCTCGCGCCTAGGCTGACAAAAAGATAAGCTCCTTAAAGGTGTCACATACTTTGTTTACGCAGCACTAGAAAGCAAGAAACGTTGGGCCAAAGTATCGCTTTCATCAGCCCCTCTGGTGGCTGTTGCCTGAGACTTTCGAATTGATCTTGAAAACCCTACCGCTAATCCATTTCTTCAGCTCTAGGACAAGTATTTGCCCACAATCGGCAATCGGCGCCCCATACCAAAAGCCTTGGAGGAGACCCGTAGCATCGGCGGTGTTTGGTAACGCTTATACTCACTCATATTTACTAGTCGCAGTATGCGTTTAACCAGCGCTGGATCATGGCCCATTTCAATGAGCTCTCTGGGGCCTTTCCTGTTTTCGATATATTGAAACAGGATTTCATCCAAAATAGCATAGTCAGGAAGAGAATCACTATCCTTCTGATCAGGTCTTAGCTCCGCTGAAGGCGCTTTGGTGATGATATTTTCGGGAATGACTTCACCATTGCGATTGGCGTAACGGGCCAGGGCATACACATCCATCTTGTATACATCACCAATTACGGAGAGTCCCCCGCACATGTCACCATACAATGTACCATATCCAACCGCAGCCTCACTCTTGTTTGAGGTATTCAGCACTATATAGCCGAGCTTGTTGGAAAGTGCCATTAGATAATTGCCACGCACACGAGCCTGTATATTCTCCTCCGTGACATTGAAGCCTTTACCCTCAAAATAAGGAGTCAAGACATCTACATATGCGTGAAAGACCTTTTCAATCGGAATTGTATCATAAGGGCAACCGAGGTTTTCGGCAAGTACTACTGAGTCATTGACAGAGTGATCGGAGGAATATTGTGAAGGCATAAGGATCGCACGTACATTTTCCGGCCCCAAAGCCTGCGAAGCCAGATGTAGCGTTACAGCTGAATCGATACCACCAGAAAGCCCTAAGATGGCCTTGGAGAAGCCCAACTTACCGAAATAGTCCTTCACGCCGAGTACAAGCGCATCATTGATGAGCTGTATCTTGTCTTTTGCTTGTTCCTTACTTGTTGTCGTCTGTGCAGCCATCACATCCATATCGAAAGTCCGTACACATTCTTCGAAATAGGGCATCTCTTCATGCAGCTGACCATTTGCACACATAGCAATTGAACCACCATCAAAAACCACTTCGGTTTGCGAACCCACATGATTTGTATAGAAGACTGGTACACCGTATCGTTCAGCATTGGCTTTTACAATATCAAGACGTGCTCTGGCGTGACTAAAATCAAACGGTGATGCTGAGATGTTCAGCATAAGATCAGGTTTATGCTTCATCATCTCGTCCATCGGGATCACGGTATAGAGTGGATTATCATTGGCAATATCCCAAATATCTTCACAAACGGTGATGGCTATTCGCTTTCCTTTGTATTGCAAAATCTCAAAGCTGGTATTGATTTCAAAGTATCGATATTCATCGAATATATCGTAAGTAGGCAACAAGGTCTTATGTTGAACATGTTTGATCTCGCCATCTGCGATAAAATAGGCCGAGTTGTATAAATCCTTGCCCTCCGGCACTGGATTCACCGTCGGACATCCCACTACGATGCCGATACCTGCGCTGATTTCTTTGATCTGCTCTAAAACCGCATGACATCGCTCAATAAAGTCGGGAAACTCCAGAAAATCTCTAGGCGGGTACCCACAAACTGCCAACTCACCAAACACCACGATATCGGCTCCCTGACTGCGAGCTGTTTCCACAGCCTCTTTAATCTTCTTAAAGTTCCATTCGAATCCACCAATAAGGTAGTTCAACTGTGCCAATGCTATCTTCATTATAGCTCAATTTATTGCTTAGTCAATATTCAATACCTAACTTGCTCCTTGCTCCTTGCTCCTTGCTCCTTGCTCCTTGCTCCTTGCTCCTTGCT
>JAHDEE010000085.1 GCA_020629005.1 Chitinophagales bacterium | reverse complement strand
TCGATCTTGTATTTCAATAATCCATGTTCGTTATAGCCAAACTCAGTGACCTTGACGCCGCGGCAGGAGGAAGGATCTACGCCACCATATTTTGTAATGAGCCGCTGCCGGCCTTGCTCATCGTATTCGTAATGGCTTACCGAAAACAGCGGACTCTCAAACTCTTCTTCATCTCTCTGATATCTAAATTCCACCTTAAGTAGCTCACCGTCGTACACGTCTTTACCCTCATGCACCATATCGGCATGTTTGTAGGTATGACTGATGTTCCGGTTTTGCTCATCGAAAGTCTGGTAGAGTTCCCGAATCAATTTTGTGTCCGAATACTCCCTCATCGCGATCCAATTACCGCGGTCATCGTATTCATTCTCATATACCTCCTTGTGCGTGATGTCACCGTCCACATAATAGCGTTCCTGACTTAAGGTGTTCCCTTTTTCATCGTAAGTATAGGTCTCCCGATTCAGCAACACATCGTTCTTGTCAAAATTACTCTGTTTCACGACTTTCCCATTTTCGTCGTATTCCATCAACCAGTAGTCAGGATCATTGTCTCCCAAATCTCTTACGGTTTTGAATTCCAAACCCTGCTCATCGTAATAATGGGTATAGTAGATAGGATCAGAATTCATGAATTCGATCGTTTCTTTCATTATTTGGACCTTCACATCCTGGCCTTGAATGGGGCAATAATAAAATAGCAGCATTATGAAGGAAATCAGTTTGGCTGAAGGCATCTTGACCGGTTTTAAAGGATATTTGAATTGCTGACACGCAGAAAACAAGAGAAAGCGAAAGATCGCTCAATCTCCGTTCCTGAAACATGCTGCTCAGTACAAATCGCCTTGTTTTCGAAACTTTCAAAAAATATTGAAACTTCGGAAAGTTTGAGATATCTTTGTCATGTCATCAAATCGAAGACAATGGAATTAAGTAGTAAAGTGATCATCTATGACGACACCTGTCCGCTCTGCAACTGGTATACTGGCCAATTTATCAAAACTGGCATGTTGTCTGACCAAGGGCGAAAATCCTTCACCGAGCTGTCCGCAGACCCGAACTTAGCAGCATATCTGGATCAGGAAAGAAGTCGCCACGAAATCCCATTGGTAGACAAGAATGGGGGAGAGGTGATATATGGCCTGGACAGTCTCCTGCACATCTTGCAAACAAAGATACCTGCGCTTGTTGCTATTGCGAGATGGAGGCCACTGTACGCATTTTTCAAGCGATTTTACGGCTTCATATCCTACAACCGCAGGATTGTTGTTCCTTCGAAAACAATGATCCAAGAGCCTACATTTGATTGTAGCCCCCGGTTTCATGCGAGCTATCGTTTGGCTTTCATCCTGTTCTGCATAGGCATGGCGATGCTTATCACAGCTCTTTTTGGAGTCAGTCTAGGCCCACATTTTCCGAGTTACAGCAATTTGCAGATGAGCTTGATTGCATTACTCGGATGTGGATCGGGTTGGATCTTGCAAATGCTGCTTGCCACCAGCCTTCCGAGACAAAAAAATTGGGACTATTGGGGGCAGTTGGCGGTGATTATGTTGATTGGAGTCCTTGTTTTGGTTCCCTCCATCCTGGCTGCCCCTTTTCTACCGGACAATTCACTGAAGATCATTCTGCCTGCTGGCAGCGTTTTGTTAAGCGCATCCTTAATGCTTCGAGAACACCGACGCAGGATGTCAGTGATGGGCTATTCTCCGTATTGGACGCTTAGTTGGCTGCTCAGCCTGGCCGGGACTTCAATAGCAACACTCATTTACTTCTTTGCCTGAATTGACAAAAACCAGAAGGAATACACATGCCTTCGGTTCAACAAAACGAAGACGCCCCTGCTGAATAGCTGAAGCAAATTTTTGACTTTCAAAATCTTACAGGATGTACACGCTTAAGACCTTACCGATTTCTTATGAAGGTGACTTACACAATGTCAAGTTGATCAATTTCACGGTTGATCCTGATGAAATCCGTTCGCAGGTTCCTGAGCAACTGCCGCTCAGACTCTTTGATGGCAAGGCAATGATCTCTATGGTCAATGTAGAGTTGAAGAATATGAAGCCAACCTTCATGCCCTCCTTTGCACATTTCAATTACCGACATGTTGGATTTCGATTGCTGATTGACGATCGTCAGTTCACAGGTGCGGAATCCAAGGGTATTTTCTTTCTACGATCTTTTACTGATCGAAGCGGTATTGCAGTGGCAGGAAAGCATTTGACGAACTACAGACTGGAAAAGGGCAATATTGCTTGCACTGGTCTTGATTTTCTAATGGAAAAGGGAGATAAGTACCTACGTTATCGACTAAAGGATCAGGGAGATGAGCGTCAGCCAAATGGACTAAAAGACCGGATTCGGAAACTGGATCGGGCTTTCGCAGTGGATCATACGGGGGTTTGGATGACAAGAGTGCTACGCATATCCTGGCCTATAGAAGCAGTCAAGTGCGCCGAATTTGAGACCAATTTCTTTGAAAGCGCGAATTATGTCGGCGCTTTCAGGATTCGTGATGTCATCAGATACAACTGGCTTTCTCCGAGGCAAATTGAAGCTTCACGAAGGGAGGTGGAATCAGTCGATCCCGTCGTACAGCTCTACTAGGCGCTTTTCCTCATTTTGCCAATTGATGGCTTCTCTGGCTTTCAGGCAGTTGCTTCGCAAGCGCTGATGCTCCGCAGGATCATTCAATATTTTATTGGCTGCTTTGGCGATGGTTTCAGGTCTGAGGTCTTCCAATAAGTAGGCAATCTCATACTGATTATTAATCCGAGCATATTCCGGATAATTATTGCACAGTTGTGGAACGCCATTGTGAAAATAGTCGAAGAACCGATTTGCAAGGGAGAGATAATAGCTAAGTCCGTCATTGAGAAAAAAGGTGAAGCCCAAACTTGCCCGACGAGTTATCTCGACCAAATCTTTCGGTTCTACAAATCCGAAGAAACGGACTTTTTCTTCAAGACCCAGCTCTTCCACCAGATCAAGACAATCCTGGAATTTATCACCCTTGCCACAAACATATAATTTTGCGTCTATCAGGGGCATTGCTCGAATCATTTCTTCCACACCTCGACCTACATTTACAGCTCCCTGGTAAAGGATGTATGTCTCCTCGATTTCAGGCCACTGAATATCCTGGAGGACGGTGGCATTGCGCATGATGTCAAAACGAGTCCCGTATTCTTTTTCGAATAAATCAGCATAGGATTGATTAATAGTGTATGCGTACTTCGTCCTTGGAACTACAAGCCGCTCTACGCTTTTCCACGCCCACCTGGTAAAGGGCCGGTGTACTACTTCCGGCAGTTCAGCGAAATATTCATGCGCATCGTAGGTGTGTGGTTTGGCTTTTAGCTTAGCGGCGAGGAAGTGGGCTAGCAGTGTGTCTAAATCTATTCCGCCAAAGATGTCGTAAGAAGTGAAAAGAAAGTGCAGAAACAGCCTGAGGTTATACTCAAGGTAGAAGAGTTTGCCTCTGCGAAAGAGTAGCTTAAATCGCTTCTGGGCAAAAGCTTTTTCCTGCAAGGGTTTTGAATGCTTGAGTTCTCGTCCAATCAAGGTAACCCGATACCCTGCCTTGGCCAATGAACTGCAGATTCTGTTCATCCTTTGGTCATAGCTAAGGTCGTTCACCACAGTGAATACGATGTGTCGATCCCGATTTGCTTGCTCAGGCATTCCATTCATTTTCCAGGACGAAATAGACTTTCTGGCCGTCTACGAGCGCATAGGGCGGTTCAAATGGCGGGAAGTATGTGGCGCGAATATGTCGTTCGATTTTCTCAGCCGGCCAATCGAGATCGATTTGTTTGATCTCGTTTATCTCAGACCGGTAATGATGACCGATTCTTCTTTTCCCCGCAAAAGTCGACTGTGCAATTGCTTGAATATCTTGTCTCAGAATCTTTGCGATGTTTTCGGTAAAAAGTGGTTTTGAATGCGCTTCCGTCAAAGCATGCAATTGCCTTACCTGACAGTTTTCTGGTACAGGAAATCGGGATTCAAATAGGATATCACCGCCATCAACCGTATGGTCCATGACATGTAGCGTGGTCCCAAATTCTTTCGCCTGATCCAGAATGGCAAAGCTAAATGCATTACAACCTCTGTATTCCGGAACGGCTGCCATGTGCAGGTTTATGGCTTGAATGTTTGCTCTATCTATATGTCGCTGCTTAAGAATTCTGTGATATTGAATCGAAATAATGAAATCACAAGCAGGTAAGTCTTCTAACTTACCAAGCAGCGGCACCTCATGCCTCCTGGCCAGTTCAAGCAGATTATTGCTTCTCTTTTGTTCTGCTTTATGGTCCGTTCCGACAGCGATTACCTCGCAGTTTAGTTCTTCAGCATGCTGCAATAGATGTTGCAGACAATATACTCCTAGTGGCTTAGCCCCCAGGTAAACAATCTTTAGTTTGCTCATAGTTTTTGCTAGTCCCTTTTAGCCGCCTTGTACATGCTTTCGATAATCTGTACTACTTTCATACCTTGCAATCCATTGGTGGCATTTCGGGCTTTTCCCTGAATTGTGTTGATTACGTTCTCAATGACCTTATCGTGATTAGACATTGAGCCTTTATAGTCGCCGTAATCATTGCAAAGAGCACCGTCCTTGAGATTTTCAATCTCATAATTTTCGATCTTTTGGTAGTCAATCGTATTCAGATATTGACCACCAATTTTCACGGTCCCTTTTTCGGCGATTATGGTAATCGAGCCTTCCATGTTTTGTTCGAAGGTGCAGGTGCTAAAGTTGAAATTGATAATCGCGCCATCTTCAGACTCCAGTAGAAAACTACCACTGTCTTCGAATTCGATGAGCTGTCCATGTCCGACGTTTTTTACGATACCGGAAAGACAGTTGACGTTGCCAAAAAGGTAGTACATGATATCCACAAAATGACTGCATTGCGTATACAAACAGCCGCCGTCCTTTTCTTTCTTGCCTTTCCAGTCCGAGGATAGGTAATAATTTTCATTGCGGTTCCAGAAGCAGTTGATGCTAACCTGATAGACTTTTCCTAATCTCCCTTCTTCCAGCAGTTTTTTGACAGCAGCTACAGGTGGATTGTATCTATTTTGTTTTACAACGAACAGCTGTTTTTGTGCGTCAAGTGCGGCGGAGATCATTTTATTGCAGTCTTCACTCTTTGTAGCCATCGGCTTTTCGCAGATGGTATGATATCCCTTGGAGAGACTTCGAATACACATAGCTGCATGTAAGTAGTTTGGTGTGCAGACACTTACGACATCGAGATCGCCCGCTTGAAGCATGGCCTGATAGTCTGTGTAAAAACGAAGCGATTGGTCAGCAAATGGTTTTGCCTTTTGCTCGTCAATGTCGCAGATGGCTGTGAGTTCAGCCGATTCATTGGCTACAATATGAGCTGCGTGTCTGGGACCAATTCTACCGAGTCCAATAATGCCAAATTTGATACGATTCATCTGCGAGTTTCTCCCACCACAACGACGAGCAGGATTGCCAACTCGTTGCAGCGGTAGCGGCAAAGATACGAGCTTAACACGCAAAGTTTTTACTCAGGCAACTTTAGTTTTCGATCCACAGTAAGCAAAACCTGACCCGCGTCCATCATTTCCCTGATTACCAGAACAATCTTCTGTTCTGCATTGCCAAACTCATCCGAAATTTTCTCGATGTGGACCGGACCATCGGCCAGGAAATCCACAATCCGCTCCTTGATATCCTTGCTTTCCTTTGTACTGATATCTGGTTTCTGATTTCGCCCGGTGCAAACATCACAAATGCCGCACTTAGGGGCCACTGCTTCGCCGAAATACTTGACCAGCACACGACTACGGCAGTTGTCCATCTGATTTACATAAGCGATCATAGCATTGGCTTTGCCCTCTTTAGTCTTCTTAAGAAAATTGTATCGCTCCATATCGAAGACCAGGTCAGCCTGGCTTAATCGGCTTTTGGTCCAATAAATATTGCTTTGTTCTCCGGCAGGAATGTATTTGGCAATACCATGTTGCTGCATCAGATTCAATAGGGCTTTTAGCTCCTCTTTTCCCATTTCCAGTTTCTTTTGCATAAAAGACTCTGAGATCTTTACAAAGTGATCAAAGGAACCTTCATAACTGCGTAAGATAAGTTTGCTGACAGCCGCAATCTTCGGGTTACGGTCCTGCATATCCTCCAGGGACCTTTGCGAGCTTGTAAACATAATCTGACTGCCTGAAAATACGGCTGCATTCGCTCTGAGATATTCGTTGTCTTGCAAGAGTTTTATTGCGGGAATCACCTCATTTGCCTTAAAACCAAACGCAATGCAGAATTTTCGCAGATCAAATTCCGTAAAGCTGTCTTTACCCGCCCCAATAGCCAGTCTGGCGTAGTTACCCAGGGCATGATAGATTTCTCGGGTTCGTTCTATTTCTGGAAAGCTGCGGCGAATTCGTTGCTCCAGATCATCTTGATCAACCGGATTAAACAACAAGACAGCGTATGCTTTTTGACCATCTCTTCCTGCTCTACCAGCCTCCTGGAAGTACTCTTCCGGGCTTTCCGGCAAATCAAGATGAACAACTGTTCTGACATCGGGTTTGTCGATTCCCATGCCAAATGCATTGGTGCAGACCATAATGCGAATCTCATCGTCGATCCACTGCTGTTGTTTTTCAGAACGGAGCTGATTGGTCAGACCAGCATGGTAGAAGTCCGCTGTAAATCCTTCTTGCTGCAGCAATTCTGCTACCTGTTGTGTTCTTTTGCGACTTCTGACATAAATGATTCCGGAGCCCGGAACCTTGTTCAGGATTCTAAGCAAGCTCTTCTTCTTGTCTTCTTCATACAATACGGAGTACGATAGATTGCTTCTCGTGAAACTCTTCTGATATACTGCACTTGTTTCAGCTCGAAATTTTAGCTTGTCTTGAATGTCTTGTACAACATTTGTTGTGGCTGTGGCCGTCAGTGCGATAATCGGAATCGAGGGTAACAATTCCCGGATTTGCCATATATCCAGATATGGAGGTCGGAAATCATAGCCCCATTGTGAGATACAATGCGCTTCGTCAACCGCCAGCATTGTTACATTTAGTTTATCGATTCGGGCAAGAAACATGTCCGTCTTGAGCCTTTCAGGGGAGACATAGAGGAATTTAATATCAGAATAGGCAGCTCTGTCCAATTCTGAATCAATCTCCTTGCGGGCCAGGGCAGAGTGGATGGCGATTGCCGGAATACCTCTTTTGCTGAGCTGCCGAACTTGATCATTCATCAAGGCAATCAGTGGAGAAACAACCAGGCATAAACCATTGAGCGCAAGTCCAGGCACCTGAAAACAAATGGATTTGCCGCCGCCTGTAGGCAACAATGCAAGCGTATCGTGGCCGTTGAGAACAGACTGAATAATCTCTTCCTGCAGGGGCCGAAAAGAATCGTAACCCCAATGTTTTTGGAGGATTTTTAGGGCGACAGACATATTTCAAGTCTAAATGGTTAACTCAAAGCCAAAGGGTTGCAAATAAATTTGCATAATCTGTTGATATTCAGCGGTTAGAAAAACTACAAATGTCGCGATAAATCCCGACGCAATGCTGAATTTAGCGAGAATATTTTTAGCTTTAACATGATTAGGCTGCGTTTGCTGGAATCCTGGTATTGCAGCATGTCGAATGCGAATATGATAAAATAGTCCCTTATGTTTTTGTCAAGAAATTTCCGAGCCGTTCTTGTTATGATTCTGGCGCTTTATTGTGCTCAGGATTTGAAGGCACAACTTGTCGTGAACGGTGGATTGTCGGCCCAGGAAATGGCTGAAATCCTTGTGGGTTCGGGATTGAATATACAAAACGTTGAGCTAGTCTGCCCCGAAAATGCAAGTGGCTCTTTTAATGGGACTTTCACCAACCTGGGTGTCAACTCAGGAGTAATATTAACCACAGGGCAAATACAGACAGCCGTAGGACCAAATGATGCAGGAGGTGAGGGAACCAATAACGGTGGAGGGGGAGATCCGGATCTGGATGCCTTGATTCCAGGTTTCTCGACTTTCGATGCCTGCTACCTGGAATTTGACTTTGTTCCCCAAGGTGATACCTTATCCTTCAATTATGTCTTCGGTTCGGAAGAGTATGAGGGGTTTGTTTGTAGTAACTACAATGATGTATTTGGATTTTTTATTGAAGGTGGAACCGAGTACGAAAGTCCAACCAATATTGCCATTGTGCCGGGAACCACTGATGTTCAGGTATCGATCAACACCGTGAATGTGGGGGAAAGTGATGGAGAAAATCCCAGTTGTATATTGACAAATACGGAGTATTATGTTGATAATGGAAATGGAGAGAATCCGGACCCAAACAGTACCATCCAATATGATGGGTTTACCACCGTGCTCAGGGCTGAAGCGCCCGTGACACCTTGCGTTTCCTATACCTTGAAGCTCGCTGTCTGCGATGCCGGGGATGGAATATTCGATTCGGGAGTTTTTATTGCTGGTGGAAGCTTGAGCACCAACTTTGTGGAAATCACAGCCTCAACTGTGGCAACCACCGCCGTTGGAGTTGATAATCCTGTTGAAGGCTGTGTTAACGCTGTAGTGACCTTTATGCGTGCAGAGGGCGCTGTAAACGGTGATCTGGTTGTTCCCTTTGAAATTGGTGGTTCGGCTGAAAACGGGCTGGACTATGAGAGCATTCCTTCAAGTATTACCATTCCTGACGGAGAAACGAGCTATGACTTACCCATCAACACCATTTCTGATTTAGAATCTGAAGGACAAGAATCGGTTACCATTTCACTGGTAAATGAAATCAGCTGCGATTCGACCAATGTACAGTTAGTTGAAGTTTTGATCGATGAACAAGATCCTTTTGTCGTATCAGAAGATGTGGTGATCAACGAAGGAGAATCTGTAGCCTTATCTGTAAGTGGAGGTGGAGGAACCTACGGCTGGTATCCTTTCCAAAGCCTGGATGATGCCACTTCAGCTAATCCTGTTGCAAGCCCGCTGGAAACCACAACCTATGCAGTTAGTTCCTTTTTTGGCGATTGCTTTTTCCAGGAAGAGATCACAGTTACGGTCTTGGGTTGTGAAGCAGATGCTGGAGAGGTTGAAGGACCAGATGAAACAACTATTTGTCAATTCGGTACTGCCGGTGCTGCCTCTGTGACCGGCGCAAATGCTGATTTTGACTACACCTACGTCATTACCGGACCGGATGATGCAGAGACCATTGTGAGTTACAGTGAAGATGGTTCCTTTAGCGCCTCTGGTCTGCAGCTAGGAGACTATTGCGTGTATGGCATGAACTATGCCAGCGAGGGAGAAGAAGCACTGGATCTTAATGTAGGGACAATAAGTGAACTGACAGGGCAGCTTGATGCATGTGTGGTGCTTTCGGATTGCTATACCATAACAATTGAGGCTTGTTGCATATCAGAAGCGGGTGCAGTGCTGACAGATCGGGATTATGTCTGCTCTGGTGGAGCGATTGAGGTTTCTGCAGTCAACCAGGTGTTGGACGAAGATGATATCCTGGGTTTTGCATTGCACAACAGTCCTGAAGGAAATCCGGAAATGGACGGTTTTGAATTGTACGAAGTGAATGCTTCAGGACTGTTCTCAAATGATGGTGCAGCTCCAAGCAATCAACAAATTTACGTCTCTAGCCTGGTCGGAAATGATGATGGGTCTGGCTTAGTTGATCTTAGTGATCCCTGTGTATCTATAAGTGCAGGTGAGCCAGTGATACTCCTGGAACCAATTGTGTTCGAAGAAAATGAAGTTTGTGATTGGGTGATCGGAGAGTATACAGTCACCATGGCCGTTTATGGTGGATTACCTGGCTATGAACAAGGTGAAGAATACACGATCCAGGGATTCTACGGTGGACAGTTGGTTGGTGGTCAAACATTTACTATTGTGATACCGGCGACTGATGGTTTGGATCTCAATTTCTCAGCCACGGATCTTCTTGGCTGCTCAGGTAACTGGGAGAAGGAAATCGTATGCTTTAAGACGCCGATCGAGCTACTTGAATTTAGGGGTACGGCAGGCATTGATGAAAACCTTTTGCAGTGGACCACGGCCTCTGAAAGTAATATTAACAATTTTGAGCTGGAGCGTTCCTATAAGGGGATTAGCTTTGAGCTCATAGCTGAGGTTCCTTCAGCCGGATTTGACACCAACTCGGCCAGAAGCTACGATTTTGTTGATCGTAGCGTAGAAGGATCGGCTTACTACAGGCTGTCTTCACGAAATAATTCTGGAAAACTGGAGCTTGGTCCGCTCATATTTGTTGAGCGAGATGTCGATTCCATCACTGGAGCATCGATTGTGCCGATACCGGCAAACAACCAGATTCAAGTAATGGCTGAATTCGAATCAAGCGGTGTTGTAGCCATCAATATTCTTGACATTACTGGCAAACTCATTCGCGAGCTAAATCGGGTTTCGTCTATCGGCTTAAACCAGTGGGAGGTTGACATAAATGACTTGCCACCGGGTATTTACTTTTTGACTATGAGTAATGAAACGCAGCTGCAGAGCCTCAGATTTGTAAAGGAATAGCCGCAGTGAATCCCTAAGCAGTTGAGAACGCTTTTGTGGCCTCAAGGGATACACTTTCCTTGAGAAAGGGATTTTGCCCATAATTGAATGCATCCCTTCTTTTTGCAGGCCCAAACAGAGCCAAAAACCCCAGGCTTTGGAGAATTTCTTCACGCAAAATGACCCAAGGCCAGTCCTCTTGTCGATACTATTTATTGACTCCACCAATCGAAAAGCCGCCACGGAACACTAATGGTGCAAAATAGCCCTGATAGCAATGGAAATACTGCTACTAGACAGGGCCTGAGTCGCCCGGTAGCTGAGGCTGCCATAAAGCAGACTCAGATACCGGTGCAGCGAAGTCCTGTATAGTAGTAGTATTGGAATGGATAGCAGGGAGAACATTTGCGCGCTGGGATAAGCATCGCTCCAAATTCTAAACAATCACACCATCTTGCATTACCAACTTTCGGTCCGCCATTTGGGCAAGTTCCTCATTGTGTGTGACGATCACGAAGGTCTGTTTGAATTCGTCGCGAAGATCGAAGAAGAGCTGGTGTAGTTCTCGGGAGGTGTCAGAATCGAGATTGCCAGAAGGCTCATCGGCCATAATGACTGCTGGTTGATTGATCAGCGCTCTGGCCACAGCAACGCGCTGTTGTTCACCACCAGAAAGCTGGTTGGGTTTGTGTTCAAATCGCTCCTTGAGGCCGAGCAAATCAAGCAGATGTTTTGCCCTTTTTTCGGTTTGGCTCTCATTGGCTTTTTGGATGTATGCAGGAATGCAAACATTTTCAAGCGCTGTAAACTCTGGCAGCAGGTGATGAAACTGAAAGACAAATCCGATGTGATTATTGCGGAAGGCGGCCAGGTCCTTGTCGCTAAGTGACTGGAGATTCGTGTCTTTGAGTTGCAAGGAGCCGGAGTCGGGTCGATCCAAAGTACCGAGAATGTGCAGTAGGGTACTCTTGCCGGCACCAGAAGCGCCGACAATTGAGACGACTTCGCCGGGGCTGATATGGAGATCTACTCCTCGCAGTACTTGCAGCTGCCCGTATGCTTTTGTGATTTGTTTTCCGATGATCATACGAATCGAGCCGCCCAGCTTTCTGAGAGCGGAATTTGCCAGGAGGTTTCCAATTCTTTTTTGCTGCTGATAAGGTTGTTGAATACCAGTGTGTCGGGAGACAGATTGCCATCTGCAACCAGTTTCTTGAGTTCTGATTTATGACCCACTTTGATCTCTTCACCTTGCCAGTAGGCCAGGCCCAACCTATTGAACAGGTCTAAACCCAATTCCTTGCCTAATGCCTGCATTAGGTGCACAGATTTGTCGATCGAGCAACCCGATATGGCGACTGCCGATTCATCTACAATTAATACAATGAAGCGCTCATGCATCACTTTGCCAGCTGCTTTTAGGCTTTTTCCGTGCGTGTCCCAAGTGGCGGTAAATCTGTCCAGATTAACTTGGATACGCTGGGCCTCAGCGCTTGAAAAGGGGCGATCGGCCTGGTAAATCCAAACTCTTGAGTCGTCCGAAAAGTTTTGAAATTCTTGCATAGCTACCTAAGCTGCTTGTAGATTAGATGGAGTATGTTCTTAGTCCAGGTCCTGCGCTTCGGCGATCAATTCGGCAATATCTTTGACCTGAATTTGATCTTGCTTTTCCTTCTCTTTTACGCCATCTCCCAGCATCGTGGAGCAGAAGGGGCAGCCAACGGCAACGATGTCTGGCTTTGCTTCCAATACATCTTTGGTTCGTTCCTGGTTTACTCGCAGGCTACCATTTTCTTCTTCTTTGAACATTTGCGCACCTCCAGCACCACAGCAGAGTCCTTTGGATCGGCATCTCTTTAGCTCCACAAGTTCTGCATCAAGAGCTTCCAGCAATTTCCTCGGCGCCTCGTATATATTATTGGCCCGACCCAGGTAGCAAGAATCGTGATAGGTGATTTTTTTGCCTTTGAAAGTGCCGCCTCCTTTCATTTTGAGTTTGCCCTCGTTGATTAATCCCTGCAAAAAAGTGGTGTGATGTATGACTTCATAGTTTCCGCCCAGCACAGGGTATTCATTCTTCAAGGTGTTGAAGCAATGAGGACAAGCCGTAACGATTTTCTTGATCTCATATTGATCGAGTGTCATGATGTTTGTGGCGGCCTGCATTTGGAACAGGAATTCGTTGCCAGCTCTTCTTGCAGGATCTCCTGTGCAGGTTTCTTCCGGACCTAATATCGCAAACTTGACTCCTACGGCATTGAGAATTTTCACAAATGCCTTAGTCACCTTTTGTGCTCTGGAGTCGAAACTTCCGGCACAACCTACCCAAAAGAGTACTTCGGGTTTTTCTCCCCGCGCTGCGAGGTCGCTCATCATTGGTACATCTAGACCGTTTTCAGACATGTATCTCAGTTTTTGGAAATCTGTGGGCACATATGCGTTCAGAATTCCTGTGAATTTTTGCTTTGAATTTTTGCAGCACTGTTGCACTGCAAACCTGTTGATGATTTGAATTAGGCTTCATTGATCCAGTTGGCTCTGTCTGCTGGATTAAATTGCCAAACCGCACCATTGTTTTCTACATTGGTGAACATGAGGTTCCATTCTTCAGGAGAGTCGGCTGCTTCCAGGATTTGGTAGCGACGCAGCTCCAGAATTATGTTCAGCGGACTGATGCTCACCGGACATTCTTCTACACAGGCATTGCAAGTAGTACAAGCTTTGATTTCTTCAGGACTGATATAGTCTCCAATCAGCATTTTGCCATCTTTATGATCGGGCCCATGTTTTGCCTCCAACTTTGTCAGGTCCTCCATTCGGTCGCGCACATCCATCATGATCTTCCTTGGAGAAAGCAGCTTTCCCGTGCCGCTAGCAGGACAAGCAGCCGAGCAGCGGCCACATTCGGTGCAGGTATAAGCATCAAGCAAGCTCTTCCAGCTTAGCTCATCAACATCTTTGGCTCCGAAGCTTGGCATCTCTTCATCAACTGCTGCACTGTCATCCATAGCGGCATTTGGGTCCATCATGCTTTGTACTTCTTTCATGATTGCCGGCATATTGGACATTTCGCCTTTGCTTTCGAGGTTAGCATAGTAGGCATTTGGGAAGGCTAGCATGATGTGCAGGTGCTTGGAGTAGGGGATATAATTTAGGAATCCAAATACCAACAAAATGTGGCCCCACCAACCGATTCTTTCCATAGCCACCAGCACCCCGTGAGGCAAACCCTCGATGGCAGAACCAAGTATACCGCTTAGCCAAAAACCGTACTCGCCATGATGCATGGCCATGTCGGCACTGTTCATCATGAAAATGAAGGTAACCAACACGATCTCAAAGAGCAGAATTAGGTTTCCGTCAAGCTTTGGCCAGCCAGTCATCTCATCCATTTGGAATCGAGGAATCTTGAGTAAGTTTCTTCTGGCCAGGAAAGCGAAAGTGGCAATGAGGGCAAGTACTGAGAGGATTTCAATGAAGTTGATAACAAAGGTGTACAAACCGCCAAGGATGGGATAGAAGAATCGATGGGTTTGGAATATACCATCGATTACTATCTCGATTAATTCAACCTGCGTTACCAGAAACGCCACATAGACACAAAGGTGCAGCAAAGCTGGTGTCATATTTCTGAACATCTTCTTTTGGCCGAAGGCCAGCAGGAATACATTTTTCCAGCGTTCGCCAGGACGATCGGAGATATCTTCTGCTTTTCCTCGCTTGATATTCTTGTAAATTTCTCGGGCTTTTTTCAGGAAAAAGAAACCCGTAAGACCAAGTACAATCAGGAAAAGTATGCTTTGAATAATTGCTGTCATATTCGGGAAGGATATTGCTTCATTGAAAAGGGAACAGAAATCGGTCCAATATGTTGCAGTTACTGCAATTTTATTGCTCCCTTCGCTGCCAATATTGCAGCCATAAAAGTACCAAAAGTAGTGCAACTAATACAGATCGAGTCAAAAAATGTGTAGCGCATTTGCCAATGCGATCATTGACTGTGCGATTTGTTATTAAATCTTTAATTTTGGTGATAGCAGACATTTCCCAAATGTCTGCGCAGCCCTAATTGGCTATCTTGCGTATTCATTATCAAACCAAACAGTCCATCGAAGCTAGTATGAAGAAATTTACCTTTTTTATCCCCGTAATAATGTTGCTTTTTTTCAGCACATTATTCGCTGAGGCGATCACTATTTCTGAGGCCCGACAAATGGACTTAGGTGCCACTGTTACTGTGCAGGGCATTGTTACAGTAGGTGGAGAGCTAGGCAGCATTCGCTACATTCAAGATGAGACCGCTGGCATTGCAATCTATGATGCCGCCGGCCTTGCTGACGAGGCTGTAACGGGTGATGAAATCACGATCACTGGACAGTTGAGTGAATTCAATAACCTGCTTCAAATCGTAGATGAAGGTATTGGAGATTATTCCTACGAAATCTTGAGCAGCGAAAATGAGCTTCCTGCCCCAATGGAATTGTCTTTGGAGCAGGCATTAACAGAAGACTACGAATCTCAACTGGTAAGCATTGTAGACGTGATTTTTACTGAAACCGGAATTTTTTCGGGAAACACGAACTATGAAATTGATGATGGCTTCACTGCAGGCCAGATTCGGGTGGCATCTGCAACCGATATTCCAGGAGCAAATATTCCGGAGGACGTGATCAGTATTGTTGGCGTGGTTTCTCAATTTATGGATACCTATCAGATTATGCCAAGAAGTCTGGATGATATGGGCTTGGAACCCGTAGTGGTTGTTAATCCAGATTTGGTTACAATTGCAGAGGCGCGTCAAGCAATGATAGGAGAGCTGGTCACTGTGGAGGGAACGGTGCTTAATGGCTCAGAGCTTGGCAACATTAGATACATTCAGGATGAAACAGCAGGTATTGCGATCTACAATCCTGGCATTGTTTCCGAAGCCCAGCGAGGAGATATTGTTCAAGTAACAGGATCGCTTAGCGAGTTCCAGAATCTGATGCAGATTATCGATGAAGGGGTTTCCTTCGAGTTCGAAATTATGTCTTCAGGCAATGATCTTCCTGACCCGGTAGACGTAGAATTGGGTCTGGAAGACAAGGAAGCCTACGAATCTCAGCTTGTCAGTTACAGTCCGGCGAACTTTTCTGATAGTGGCGCATTTGAAGGAAACACAAATTACGAAGTGACGAATGGCACTGGATCCTCGCAAATGAGAATCAATAACAACAGTGATCTGGTGGGCACAAATATTCCTGAAACAGTTGAAACTGCTGTGGGAATCATGGGCCAGTTTCAAGACACCTATCAATTATTACCTCGTGATAAGGAGGATTTAGGAATCGAAACTGTGATCATCAATCCCGAGACAATCTCTATTGCTGAGGCGAGAGAACTGGGTGTAGGTGCTACTGTCAGTATAAAAGGAATCGTGACCGTTGGAACCGAATTTGGCAATATCAGATATATGCAGGATGAAACGGCAGGAATTGCAATTTTCAATCCGGCGACTTTGAGCTCAGTGGTTCGTGGAGATAGTCTGATACTGACTGGAGAAGTGGGCGAGTTTCAAGGTCTGATGCAAATCATCGAAACTCCTGCATTCGAATATTCGGTGATTAACTCGGATAATGAAATGCCTGAACCTGTAGTGATCACCTTGGATGGCGCAGGTTACGATTTAGACCATGAGGCAGAATTGGTACAAGTGGTGAATGTCTTTTATCCAGCCGCAGGTGAAAGCTTTGCTGGCAACACAAATTATGAGATTAACGATGGAGGTACCATCCAGGAGATACGCATTGATGCCGATACGGATATTCCAGGTACTGAAATTCCCGGAAATGATCATACAGTTGTAGGTGTAATGAGTCAGTTTCAAGGGAACTTTCAGCTGATGCCGCGGGATTTGGAAGATTTGGGATTGCAGGGAACTGTGGTTGAACCTGGCACTGTGATTCCGATAGGAGAGGCCCGATTGAAGCCTATCGGATCAACAGTAACTGTAGTTGGTATTGTAACCAATGGTGAGGAACTGGGAGTGATCCGGTATGCCGAAGATGAAACTGGTGGTATCGGCATCTACAATCCTGAGGGTTTTGAATTGGCTGCTACAAGAGGTGATAGTATAAAAATTACAGGACAGATTTCAGAGTTCGCAGGCCTAAGAGAGATTACTGACGAAGGTGGCGACTTTAGCTATACCGTCCTCAGCAGCGGCAATGCGCTTCCTGAACCTCCCGTGCTTTCGTTGACGGAAGGTTTTCAAGAGGACTATGAGGGTCGGTTGATTAGATTTGAAGGGCTACAGTTTACTGATATCGGTGGCACTTTTATCAGCAGCACGAACTATGATATGACCGACGGTACTGATACCTATCAGATGCGCGTTTATCCTGGTACTGACATTGGCGATACGCCAATCCCATCCGCCAGCATAGGAATAACTGGAATTCTAGGACAGTACCAGACCGATTATCAGTTGATTCCTCGTGGCCTTGCTGACATAGATACAATTGGTGCTCCTCCAATTATGACAGGTCCACTATATCAAACCAATATCGGCACCGAATCATTCACCATCAATTTTGGGACGGTAAATGAAGGAAATACAACAATTCTTTGGGGAGAGACTCCTGCACTCGAAGGCGGGGAACTCTTTGATCCAATCTATACAACCGATCACGAAAGAGATCTGGATGGTCTTGAGCCAGCAAGTTTGTACTATGTGCAGGCACAAACGATTTCTGAACTCGGTGATACCTCCGTTTCATTGATTACACCGATGATGACCGCATCATTGTCATCTGGTGATATAAAAGTGTATTTCAATACCCCAGTATATCATGAAGTTGCTACTATTGAATTGGCAACTTACCTCAATGAAACATTTGACGATACTTTGAAGGCTTATATTGATCGGGCAAAATACACTATTGACATGTGTATGTATGGAGTTGATAATAATACTGGCCTTGGTGCTGCATTGCAAGATGCGGTAGACCGTGGAGTTGCTGTTCGTGTAGTAGCTGATACAGATTCCGGCACTGGGGGTGACCTAAGCTGGATACCTTCAGGTGTTGAATTACTGGTTCGCCCTGATTCAGGAGAAGTGGGAGGCATCCAGCACAACAAGTTTATTCTATTCGATACCGAATCCGATGATCCTAATGATCCACTTGTTTGGACAGGTTCAACAAACTTTAGCCAAAACCAATTACTGGTAGATGATAATAATATCATCATCCTGCAAGATCAGAGTCTTGCCCGGGCATACAAGATTGAATTCGAAGAAATGATGGGAGGAAAATTTGGTGCAGATAAAGCCAATGATACTCCTAAGCACTTCAATCTTGCCGGCGTCCCAATAGAGCTATATTTCAGTCCTAGTGATGGAACAAATTCACAGCTAATCAACACCATCGAGTCTGCTGATGACGAATTGTATTTTGCCATTCTCGCATTCACCAGAGAGGATGTGGCACTGGCTATCTCACGTCAAACTACAGACCCTGACTATGCTTTTGTCGCTGGGGTAATGGATGACATTACTAATGCATTTGAAGAAACTTACACGATTCTGAATAATACCATTGGCGCCTACGTTTTTGATGATTCGCAAACTGGAATTATGCACCACAAATACGCAATCATCGATGCAAATAGTCTGGATTCAGATCCAATTGTTTGGACAGGCTCACATAACTGGTCGAATACTGCCAATTCTAGAAATGATGAGAATTCTCTGGTGATTCACGATGCAAGAATCGCCAACCTTTACTACCAGGAGTTTGTACAGCGGTACATCGAAAATGGCGGTACACTGCTCTATGATGGAATGGTGTTTACCGAGGATCTACAGGGCATTCACAATGAAATGAAGGTGTATCCAAACCCGGTCCAAAACAATCTCCAGGTTGTTTATCCTGGAAAGACGGACGATGGTTTAGAGCTTAGCATCACAGATATGCAAGGTCGTATGGTGTACAATGCAAATCTTGAAAATGGTTTCTCGAAAGATTTCAGCATTAACCTTGAGGGCTTTAGCGCAGGAATGTACATCCTTCGAATCAATGATCAGGTTTCAAAGTTTTATATCTCAAAATAGAAGCGACACTGTCAGAGGCCGAGGTGGTCTCTGACAGTTCAGCGAAAAAACTTACTCAAAACATTTAACGATATGAAAAGAGCTATACTAATTTTATCAATGCTGGCTGCGGGATTCGGACTGCATGCACAGGATTGCAGCCAAATCTTCATTTCCGAATACATCGAAGGTTGGTCAAACAACAAGGCATTGGAATTCTATAATCCTACAGATGCCGAGATTGACATGTCCAACTATGAGGTGGCCAGATATCAAAACGGTGATGATCAACCTGGTAACTGGACACAGCTAGAGGGAACAATTCCTTCACAAGGAACTTTCGTCGTTGGACTCGACAAGCGAGATCCCGATGGTGAAGATTTTGAATCTCCGCTTTGGGATGATCTTATGGAAAAGGTTGATCAGTTTATCAACCCTGAGTACAACAATGGTTTGGAAGCCATGTACTTCAATGGAAATGATGTATTGTTGGTAAGAATTGTAGGAGGTGCTCCCATTGATATCTTCGGAAAGCCAGGTCAAGATCCTAGCGAAGATATTCCAGGTTACAGCGATCCTGATATCAGTGGTCAAGGATGGCCAGATGCAAATCTCGTTGATTGGACCAAAGATCATACACTGATTCGCAAGGCCAATGTTCTCTCAGGAGTTACCGCTCCGCCAGCAACATTCGATCCTAGTGCCGAGTATGATTCTCTTTCTGTAAATACATTTGAGAATCTGGGCATGCACGAATGCGACTGTGCAGGCGGAATCAACAACGAAGACCTGATCGCATGGAATGATGTACAGATTTATCCTAGTTTTCTCGGTAGCAATGACGCAGTAAAAATCGACTCAAAGTACGCTATCAAAGAAATCAACTTCATGGAAATCTCTGGTAAGCAGGTTGAAGCTGTAGGCTTGGAACTAAGCGCTTCCGGAGCCAACTTTACAGCCGACAACTGGCCTACAGGTTTCTATCTCGTCGACATCTTGTTGACAGATGGACGTCGCTTAAGTCGAAAGATTGTCGTTCAATAAATAGATTATACCATTAAATCCCGGTTCCGATCACATTGATGGGAATCGGGATTTCTTTCTTCCTTACATCTACTGTGCACTATGAAACACCTTTTTACTTCTCTGACGCTTCTATTGTGCTTTGGCCT
Source organism: Chitinophagales bacterium (assembly GCA_020629005.1). Classification (GTDB taxonomy): domain Bacteria; phylum Bacteroidota; class Bacteroidia; order Chitinophagales; family UBA2359; genus JAHDDV01. Next base: position 4,742 of record JAHDEE010000085.1, on the reverse strand, counting down.
TTTGGCCTTTGGTCAAAAGACCAGTGTATCAGGCACTGTCCTGGATGCAGATACAAAAGAGCCGCTGATTGGAGCCAATGTGCTTTTTGCCTCAGGGGTTGGAACTGTTGCTGATTTCGACGGCAATTACAGCATCGACCTCGAAAGCGGCGATTACACCGTACAAGTATCCTACGTCGGTTATGAACCCATCAATCAAACCTACAGCATAAGTGGTTCCAGACAAGTGATCGATTTTACCTTGAGAACCCAAACGCTGACTGAGGTGGTGGTGGTCGCCGATATCGCTATCGATAGAGAAACACCCGTCGCTTTTAGCAATGTTCCACAAATCAAAATTGAAGAGGAGCTTGCTTCTCAAGATTTACCAATGGTCCTCAATTCCACACCTGGGGTGTACGCAACCCAGCAGGGTGGGGGAGATGGAGATGCCAGGATTACCATTCGTGGTTTCTCCCAGCGAAATATTGCCGTGATGATCGACGGTGTACCTGTCAACGATATGGAAAATGGCTGGGTCTATTGGTCAAACTGGTTTGGATTGAATGCCGTAACCAGGACCATGCAAGTACAAAGAGGTCTTGGTGCTTCGAAGTTAGCAGTGCCTTCTGTAGGTGGTACTATGAACATTCTTACACGTGGCATCGAAGCTAAGCGAGGTGTGAACTTCAAACAAACAATTGGAAACAATGGCTTCACCAACACTAATCTTGGGGTGACAACCGGCAGAATGGATAACGGCTTCGGCGTTTCTGCTACAGTGTCCTACAAGCAAGGAAATGGATGGGTCGATCAAACCTGGACAAAAGGGGCCTTCTATTTCCTTCGAATAGATAAGTCCATCGGCAACCATACCTTGACCCTCAGCGGTTTTGGTGCTCCACAGTCGCACGGCCAACGTTCGTTCAAAAGTCCTGCCTTTGTTTTTGATCAATCACATGCTCAGGACGAATTGGGCATAGCAGACAGCGTGGTTGATGCCTCACTTGAACTAACTGGTGTAGATAGAGGATTGAGGTATAATCGTCATTGGGGTGAATTCTACAGATCGGAAATCATGGAGAATGGTGACACAATACTGGGTTCTCTGGAAACACTGAATACTCGAAAAAACTACTACCACAAGCCCCAGTTTACCCTTAAAGATTCCTGGGCTCCAAACAATAACTTCTACCTGTCAAACATCCTTTATCTCTCAATCGGAAACGGTGGAGGAACTGGTCTTGATGGCACCGATGAGTCCTACCTGCCTAACGGACAAGTGGATCTACAGGACATCTATCATCTCAATCGATTCGGATTTTATGATCAGGTCTTCAATCAATTAGTGACACCGATTGATCCGACATTCAGCGAAACAGAAAACAAATCTTCTACCATACTTCGCAGCTCCATCAACAATCACTTTTGGTACGGCTTGCTATCTACCTTCAATTACACACGTAACAATAATCTGACCTACAGCGGTGGTATAGACCTTCGCAGTTACAAAGGTGAGCATTACCGTGAAGTGTATGATTTGCTAGGTGGAGACTACTTTGTAGCAGGTGGCGAAATGAAGCGCGAAGGTGATATCTACGACTACCACAATGATGGCTTAGTACGTTGGGGAGGACTCTTTGGTCTGATTGAATACAAGCGAGGTCTTGTCAGCAGCTTTGTCAATCTATCAGGTTACATGAGTGCCTACAAACGGGTCGATCATTTCAAGCCGGAAGGTGAGCAAGAGACCGATTGGAATTACATTCCAGGCTTCACCGTAAAAACAGGCGCAAACGTGAACCTGGACGAATATCAAAATGCCTTCATGAATGTAGGCTACCTATCCAGAACCCCTCGATTTGATAATGTATTTAACAATGACAATGAAGAATTCCTGGACATTCGAAACGAAGAGGTCGCAGCCATCGAGCTGGGATATGGTCTTCGTATGGGCAAGATAGCCGCCAACCTCAATGCTTACGCAACCAGATGGAACAACAAGCCGCTGGATAATGCCCCCTCTGTTCCCTCAGTAGAAGATCCAAATATCCGCCTGCCAATCAACATAAACGGTATTGCCGCGAATCATTTCGGTGTGGAGCTGGACTTTGCCTACAAACCCATTTCGGCACTGGCCATTGAAGGTCTGCTTTCCATAGGTGAGTGGAAATGGAAATCTGGAGATTCCGTGTATGTTTACAATCAGCAAGGAGAGCTGGAACAAACCATTTACTTCGATGCCAAGAATGTTCACGTTGGTGATGCGGCTCAGCTCCAATTTGGTGGTAGTGTTCGACTCAATGCCACAAAAGATGTATACCTGCAAGCGAAGGGAATTTACTTCGGAAAGCAGTTCTCCGATCTGGACCCGTTCTCTCTACAAGACGAGAACGCAGGTACAGAATCATGGAGGCTTCCGGATTATTTCCTACTCGACCTAAGCGCAGGATACTATTTCAAAATTCGCGACGCCAAGATGAGTCTTAGAGGCAATATTCTCAATCTGCTCAATACGACCTACATCTCTGATGCCGTGAATAACGACGCCTTTGCACAACCTCCCTACTCCGATTTTGATGCCAAGTCCGCTAGTGTTTTCTACGGTCAAGGTACCAGATGGACCATCAGTCTGGGAGTCAAACTATAGACTCGTTACTATTTAGTTCATCAAAAAACGCAGAAGCTGCAAACAAGGTTTTAGTCCTCGTTTGCAGCTTTTTTCTTTTAGCAATACCGCTATCTTTGCCCCATGTTTGTCACTCGATTAATGCTGCTGCTGGCCTTCCTTACTTGTCTGCAAGCCCAGGCCAGCAACGCGCAAGACGACCGCTGTCATGCACCGGAGGAGCCTTCAATTCTTCGCGCTCGCATTGCAAATGTCGATCTAAAACTAGAAGACTTTTTCAAACAAAACAGTCTCCTGGATTATAAGGTTGATTCCTTATTCACTCTACTGACCGAGCAAGAACGCGTCGCTCAAATGATTGTTGCTGCAGCGGGAAAGGGAGGCAAAGATGACGCTACCGTCCGAGGTTTGATCGCCAACGATTTTGTCGGTGGGGTGATTCTGATGAAGGGCAAAAAAGAGGAGCATAAACAACGGATAGAGAGCTTCAATCGCATCGCAGCAAAAGAAGAAAACATTCCACTTCTCTACAGCATGGATGCGGAACCTTCACTACTCAAAGGTCGAAACGAAGGCGGCCCAAAACTGGGAGATACCTACAAAATCAAGACTCGGGAGGCCTGCGATTCCATTGCGAAAATTATCGATCAAGAACTACTTTATCTTGGTGTAAGACAAAACTTTGCACCCGTTGTTGACATCTCCATCGATAATGCAGCCATCAAGAAACGCAGTTTTGGAAGTGATCCTACGCAGGTGGTCGATCTCTGCAAGCAGTTCATCACCACCACGCAGAATGACGGAATCATTGCCACTGCAAAACACTTTCCTGGTCATGGATTGGTCACAGGCGACACCCACAAGCAATCTGTGTACATTAATGGCGAACTCAAGGAACTGCAAAATTATGCGCCCCTCATCAAACACGGAGTACTATCCATCATGGTCGCGCACATTGTTGTAAGGAACAATCCGCCATATGAAACCGGAGGGCTTCCCGCTAGTCTATCCCGAGTCATCATCACAAACCTCTTAAGAAAAGAGTTGGGCTTTCGTGGACTCATTGTTACTGATGCCTTAGGCGGCATGTCAGCAGTGGCAAAATACAAGAAATCCGCCCTCATGGCTTCGAGGGCTGGCAGCGATCTCATCCTGATGCCCGACGAGGTCGAATTTAGTGTAAACTCAATACTGGCGGCAATGAAGCAAGACGATAAATACCGTCAACAAGTCTACCAATCAGTTCGTCGCATCCTCCGTGTCAAGTTTTGCCTGGGTCTCCTAACATAGGCCAAAAAATAATGCCAGCTTTTTGACGCCAAAACAGCAATTTTCCTTCCCCAGCATGGATAATTGAAGGCAAGTTTGCACCTTTGTACAAAATCGCAAATATGAACAGTATTCAGGCCATAAACCTCGTGAAAAAAATGCAAAAGGACCTCGAAGCAGGTCTCAATATAGATACACTCGTAGCCGATCTCAAGCAACTGCGCCCAATGGTAATTGAAGAAAAAGACCCAATTGTGGTGAAAGCCATTCGGCTGGTTTACGAGCATCTCGAACGCAAAGGCTCTTTTAATATTCCCCTGCCGGAAGACGAAGCCATTGAGCTGGTCGACGAGGATGCAGGTGAAGGCGCCGAAGCAGCTGTAGCACCCGTGCAAGAACCAGTGCAAATTGATCAACTAGAGAGCATCCAGTACTTCGTCTCCCTACTGAGCAATACCAAAAACAAGATGAATCGCCGGGACATCATGGATATGTCTCAAAAATTACTGGAAGAAGTATAATTTTGAAAAATATATATGGAGCGAAGCGATCTCCTTCGCGCTAGCAGCTTACCCGCTATCCGTTCCAATTCAGGCTGCCCACTGGTCTTCGCTGCAAGCCCAGCATCGTCTCCTAAGGGAGCCACTGCTGGGCTGCGCTCAGTACCAGTGGGCAGCCTTCATTTCCTCTCCTATCGGGGCTATTTTGAACTGTATTTTCACGTAGCGATTACGGTTCACGGATTAGGGATTGCAGATTTTGGATCACGGATTGCAGATTTCCCATTTGTAGGACTGTACGGAACTTCGACTTAGGGAGTGGGAATCAATAACTGTCCGATTTTGACGCCGCTAGAAGTGATTTA
>JAHDEE010000084.1:16076-24535 GCA_020629005.1 Chitinophagales bacterium | reverse complement strand
TACCCTATACCCTATACCATCTACCCTATACCCTATACCCTATACCAAATCCCCAAACTCAATCCCTCAAAATCTTCAATTCACCGCTTTCCGAAATCAATACAATGCGGGAAGCCTTGCCTTGAGTAGCAGTTTCCATTTCTTCTGTAACTACATGACTGACACTGGCCTTGAGACGCTCTGATAAATCCACAAAAGAGCCGGGAGAAGGCGCTCCACTAAAATTCGCAGAAGTAGAGGTGATTGCCCTTCCAAATAATTGAACCAGATCATGGCAGAAGCCACTCTTCACCAGTCGGATGCCAACACCCATACCAGGCAAAGAAACATTTTCAGCTATTCCACTTACACGCGGATAGATGATCGTAGTAGGACGGTCTTCATTTATTAGTTTCAAAGCCTGTTCGGAAAGACTACCTACCATGCTGCGAAGCATTTCCAGGGAGCTCACCAGAAGTAGTAGTGGTTTCTCAGCAGATCGCTTCTTGATCTTGTAGACCAACTCGACAGCAGCAGCATTGCTGGCATCACAACCAATGCCCCAAATAGTGTCGGTAGGATAAATTAAAGTGCCGCCTGCCACTAAGATGTTCTTACAATGTTCCAGTTCTGAGATCATAGGTCCTCTATTAGTTTTTGATAGGTTTCCAAAAGGATACGACTAGTGGTATCACCGCGAAACTTATTGGCATGCTGCATACCTTCATGACGCATTTCCTCGGCCCTGGCAGGATTGTCGATCAATCCCCGAATGGCTTGCAACAATTGCTTTCTCTTTGGATCCACATAAATGGACCGCTGCCCGCCCGCTTCCGGAAAACATCCTCCGGCAGTAGTGATGACCGGAGTACCGCAGGCAGCAGCTTCGGCCACTGGAAGACCGAAGCCTTCAAATGAACTTGGGTATACCAACATCCTGGCGGCTCTGTACAGTGATGGCAAATCAGCGGTGGGTACGGTGTGCAAAAATCTGATGTTATCGGAACGCATTGACCTCTTGATCTTTTTCACATAGTCCTCCGATCCGCGACCAACAATCAACAGACGCTGTTTGGGCAGATCCTTCATGAGCTTCACTAGTTTCTGCACATTTTTGCGTTTTTCTATCGCACCGACATACAGAAGAAATCCCGGTTGTATCTGATAGCCTTGCATCACTCTTTCTAGCTCATCCGGCTCAGGCTCAAGGAAATATTGCTCATCAATGGACTGATACCTTACGACTATCTTGCTGGTCGGAACACCCAATAGTTTTTGTAGATCAAAGCTGGTCTGCTCGCTGATGGCAATAATCAAATCTGCTTTTTTGCAGGCGTGTTTGATCTTTTGCAGATAGATTTGCCTGTCTAGCAATGGGTAGTATTTTGGGGCGCGAAGGAAGATCAAATCATGGATCGTCACCACCAGTTTGGGGCCATTCACTTTTGTGAGTAAGGGCAGCTCATGGCTCAGTCCATGATACAAATCGAGTTTTGAAAAAGAACGACGCCTGGGTATTCCAATACTTCTCCAGATCGCCTTGGTTAGTCGATTGTTTCGCAACCTTGGTGGAGGGCTTAGTACAGCGGTTCCAACTGGCTCCACATATTGATCTCCAGTTGACGGACTGTATAAATAGTATCGATGCTGTGGATAATGCCTGGCAAGTTGCTCTACCAGATTGCGGCTATAGTTGCCCAGCCCTCGATGGTTTAGAAAGTACCTCTTTGCATCAAAACCAATCCTAAATCGCTCTTCCATTTACTTCAGCTCCACATTTTTCAAGATCAAAAGATTGAATGCATTGTTTCCAAGGCCTGTTACATCTTTAGTTGTAAATCTAAGCACTTCGTCATAGTACAGGGGTACCATGGGTGCCTGTTCTATGATGATTCTATCCATATCCTGATATAAGGCGAACTTGGTCCCTTCGTGTGTTTCGTTGATGGCCTTTTGGTATAGATCATCAAACTGCTCGTTTCTAAATCTGGTATAATTTGGCGGAGCGGGATGCTTACCATAAAGTACCGCGAAATAACTCTCTGCATCTGGATAATCTGCAATCCAGGAAGCGCGGAAGAAGGCGGTCTCTCCTTTGGCTGTCAGCTCTCTAAGAAAAGAGCTGGGATGCACAGTCAAGCTTACATCCATGCCGAGATCCGCCAATTGCTTCTGAATAAAGGTGCACAAATCCTTGTAAGACGATACCGTTTCTAACATGATTTTACCCAAACCCTTGCCATTTGGGAATCCGGCTTCTTTGAGTAGCTTTCTGGCCTTCTCTGGATCGTAGGTATATCCTTTCACATCTTTGCTAAAGGAAGGCAGACCCGGTGGTGTAAAGCCATGTGTAGCAGGTATACCGATACCATTACGCAGGTACCGAATCATCTTTTCTCTGTCAAAGCCATAATTGATGGCCTGGCGGACTTTTAGCTGAGACAATGCCGGATGATCTTTTTCAAGATTGAAACCGAGGTATTCCGTATTTAGATAGGCTGAGCGTTCGAGATTGACCGTCTCGGCCAGTTCCGGCTTTAGTTGACCTTCTTCTGTCAGCAGATCATCAACGTACGTGGCATCAATTCCGGACAAAAACTGTTGTTCCCCATCACGGAACTTAAGGAAAGCGTTACGCTTGTTTTCATCGAAAGAGATTTTGACCAAATCGAGTAACGGCAGACTTCTTCCGCTGGCATCTTTTTCAAAATAAGTGGGATTCCTTTCCAGCAGTAAGACTTCATTTTCCTTCCATCGCTTCAGTTTAAATGGGCCAGAACCGATTGGCGAATTCCTGAATTCTTTTCCAAGCTTTTCCACTAGTAGTTTTGGAACAACAGCGCAATATTGCATACTTAGTATTCCCAGCATCGGGCTAAAAGGCTGTTTTAGCGTCATCTGAACGGTATGCGAATCGAGCGCCTGGAAAGCCTCTTTGCCAGTGACACGATCTTCAAACAACCACCTGCCAGGGCTTGCCACTCCGTCGTCTAACAGTCTGCGAAGACTATAGACCACATCTTCTGCGGTGAGAAGGCTGCCCTTTCCTTCCGGGAACTCGGGATGATCGTGAAAACGAACATCATTTCTCAATTTGAATGTGTATACGCGACCATCATCGCTAATTTCCCAGCTCTTTGCCAGACTTGGAAGCAGCTCCAATTCATTGTCCACCTGTACCAGCGTACTATATATTTGATTTGTTGCCCAGATCGTCGCCTGATCTTTGGCAAAAGCCGGATCGAGAGAGAAAAGGCTAGAGGGAATGTTAAAGCTAAATACTTTGGGCTTTTCTGGGTCTTTGTTTTCCGTACTATTGTCGCAAGCGAAAAACAAGAGGCATAAGAGTAGAACAGGGATAAGTCTCTTCATCATGGGAATTAGCTAAAGTTTTGGCTTGGCATAGTAGCTGTTTCCTGCCGGTCGAGCGGCTTTCTAAACTTGGAATTTGCTATGGAAATGTCGTATTTTCGCAGCGATTTTTGGCCGCGAGCGAAAATTTGCTACGATAGTCAAAATATTTCTGCAAGGTATTGCATTTACCTTAACCTGCATAAAAACAATCTGATGATTCTTAAACGAGTAGTAGTGGTTGAAGGGTCTCGGACCCCATTTTTGAAAGCTGGTACGGACTTCAAGGATTTGCTTGCCTTTGAATTAGGAGCCATGGCCATCCGAGGCCTGCTCAACAAGACCCAGCTGGACGCCTCTATGGTCGACCGGGTGGTGATGGGCAATACCATTGCCAATGTATCTACAAGTAATGTTGCGCGGGAAGCCGCCCTAAATGGGGGCGTGCCTAACACCGCTGTCTGCAATACCGTTACACTGGCCTGCATCTCCGCCAATCAGGCGATCAGCCAGGCTGTGGATCAGATCATGTTGGGTCATGCTGATGTGATTATCGCAGGAGGTACAGACAGCGTTTCAGATATTCCAATTACCTTGAGCAAGGAGATGAGGCAGACTCTGTTTCAGGCTCGTAAGGTAAAAGGCATTGGTGATTATCTTAAACTGGCAAAAGAGGTTCGTCCAGGGGATTTTAGCCCGGAGGTTCCGGATATTTCAGAGTTCACAACCGGAAGAACGATGGGGCAAGATTGTGATCGTCTTGCCGATCGTATCGGGGTTAGTAGAAAGGAGCAGGATGAGTTTGCCGTACGTTCGCATCAACTGGCCCATATGGCTACAGAAAGCGGAGCTTTGGGAAAAGAGATTTGCTCTGATGGCATTCCACCTAACTTTCTGCCGATCAAAAAAGACAATGGCATTCGAGGCGATTCTAAACTCGAAAAATTGTCAAAACTCAAACCTGCCTTCACAAGACCTCATGGAACACTTACAGCAGCGAATTCCTCCTTTCTGACAGATGGAGCAGCGGTGGTGCTGCTGATGTCGGAGGAAAAAGCACGGGAACTGGGCATAAAACCAAAAGCCTATGTAAAGCAATATGTCTTCACCGGACAGGATCTGGAAGAAGAACTGCTGCTAGGACCTGCCTATGCAACGCCCGCAGTTTTGGACAAAGCAGGTATGACACTGGCGGATATTGATGTCTTTGAATATCACGAAGCATTTGCCGGTCAAATTTTAGCCAATCTCAAGTGCCTCAATTCTGATACATTCGCCCAGGAAAAGCTACGTCGCTCCTCGAAAGTGGGAGAGATTGACATGGCTAAGTTCAATCTTTGGGGAGGTTCCTTGGCCATTGGTCATCCTTTTGGAGCCACTGGTGCAAGACTGGTTGCGACAGCTGCCAATCGGCTTCATGAAGAAGACGGACAGCATGCTTTAATCGCTGCTTGTGCAGGTGGAGCTCATGGTCATGCAATGATTCTTGAAAGAGCCTAGCACCGCAACCGCGAATACAAGTGCACATAGAAATACAGAAAAACAGCGAACCATAATCATACATGAATTACGCAACTTTAGAACAGCGAGAAGATGTGGTCATCATTTGGATGGATCAGGAAGGGGAAAGCGTGAACAAGATTTCTCCAACGTTTATCGCCTACTTTGAGCGACTGATGCATGAAATAGATGCCGATGATCGAATCCGTGCCATTGTGCTTGCCAGCCGCAAAAAAGACTGGATTGCAGGTGCCGATCTGGAATTCTTTAGCAACAATTATCAGGCTGGTACCTGGAAGCCGATTGGAAAGAGAAGCCGCAAGTTGCTTGGAGCGATGGAGGCATCGGTGAAGCCTATTGTAGCCGCCATTGATGGTGCAGCCTTGGGCGCTGGTTGTGAAATTGCACTTGCTTGTCATTACCGAATCATCTCCGATAGCAAACACAGCATGATGGGTTTGCCGGAGGTAAAGCTGGGACTACTTCCGGCCGGTGGAGGCACCCAAAGACTGCCCAGGCTCATCGGTCTGCAATCGGCTTTGGATATGATGCTGACTGGTAAGAACATCTACCCGGGCAAGGCAAAAAAAATGGGTCTGGTTGACGAGGTGGTGAGCAAAGGAGCCTTGATACGTTCGGCTGTAGAGCAGGCTAAAAGCATGATCATCAAGCATAAGCCGGGTAAGAAGAAGAAGGGTATGAGCGGCCTGTTGGAAAACAATATGATTGGCCAGTCTGTAATTCTTCGTCAGGCACGCAAGATGGTTGAAAAACAAACAAAGGGCAATTATCCTGCACCGTTCAAGATTCTTGAATGTGTCGAAATCGGATTGAAGAAGGGAGAAAAGGCAGGCTACAAGGCGGAAGCAAAAAAGTTTGATGAACTGCTTTGCAGTGCAGAAGCAAAGGAGTTGATTCAGATCTTTTTCAATATGACCGATCTGAAGAAAAACCCAATGCAACACCTGGCCAGGCCGGTGCAAAGAATCGGAATGGTCGGAGCCGGATTTATGGGAGCGGGAATAGCAGAAGTCTCTGCAAAGAAGGATGTTGCAGTGATTCTTAAAGATATCAAGGAGACGACTATTGCATCGGCAAAGAAGACGGTTTGGAAGAATCTAAGCAAAGCGGTGTCTAAAAAAGCGATGAGTCCTTTTCGTGCAAATCAAGTGATGAACCACATCAGCGGACAGATGGACTACCGAAATTTCCACAAAGTGGATATCGTGATAGAGGCTGTTTTTGAGGATGTAAAACTTAAACGAAAAATCCTGGCTGAAGTAGAAGCGGAAATGAATCCTCAATGCATTTTTGCTACCAACACTTCTGCATTACCGATAAAGGATATTGCCTTGATGGCGAAGAATCCGGAGCAGATTATTGGACTGCATTATTTTTCGCCAGTTCCTAAAATGCCCCTGCTTGAAATCGTCGTTACTGATCAAACTGCTGATTGGGTGATTGCTACTTGTTTGGATTTAGGGATCAAGCAAGGCAAGACTTGCATTGTGGTGAAGGATGGTCCGGGTTTCTATACTACTCGAATTCTGGCTGTCATGTTGAATGAGGCACTCTTACTGTTGGAAGAAGGTGCGGATATAAAAGAGCTGGACAGCTTTGCTCAGCAGTTCGGATTTCCAGTTGGACCTGTAACCTTGATGGATGAAGTTGGCATTGACGTGGGGGCTCATATTTTGTCAGGTGAATTGACAGAGTACATCAAGCAACGCGGCAATCTAAAAATGTCGACCAAGATGATTGATATGTACAGGGCAGATTACCACGGTAGAAAGAACCGAAAAGGCTTTTACCTGTATGGCAAGGATGGAAAGAAGGACAAAGGCAAAGTGAATCCTGCCGTCTACAATTTCTTTGGTGGCAAAGAGCGGAAAGAAATGGATCAGATATCGGTTCGCAATCGATTGGCGATGGCAATGGTAAATGAAGCGGCATTATGCCTGGAGGAAGGGATCATTCAATCAGCCAGAGATGGAGATATTGGTGCAGTCTTCGGTCTTGGTTTTCCGCCATTCCGTGGCGGTCCGTTCCGGTATCTGGATAGCATGGGTGCTGATAGCGCTCTTTCCATTTTGGAAATGTTGAGCGAGCGCCATGGGCCGAGATTTAGTCCGGCACAAATAATTCGGGATAAGTCTCAGAGTGCCCAGAAGTTTTACGCTTAAAATTGGTGCGGATTGAGGAAGTAGAGATGAAAATGAACCGAATCCACATCCAGCTTATTTATGTCGCTTAGATCAACAGGAACAGGCTTTTGCCTTCTGCTTTTGGTGCTTTGCCTGTTGGCAGGCTGCAAGGAGGACAACCCATTGCCAACAGACCCGGTAGGGCTTTCCAATTCCGTGTTGATCTTGAATGAAGGCACTTTCAATTTTGGTAATGCTAGCCTCAGTATCTATGATCCTGTTAGTGGCGACCTGGAAAACAATGCGTACAGCAATCGCACTGGGAGAGTTATCGGCGATGTTGGGCAATCGATGAGCAGGGTAGGAGATGAGCTATATATTGTGGTCAATCACTCTGCTAGGATCGAAGTGGTGGATTTGGTCGATTTCAGTCATCTCGGCAGCATAAATCTTCCTGGAAGTCCCAGAAGACTGTTTGCACTTGGAGAGGAAAGAGCAGTCGTTTCTCACTTGTTTAACAACAAGCTGGATTTACTGGATCTTGATACCAAACAACGCATAAGTACAGTGCCCAGAGAATGCCAGATAGATACCTTGTATTGTGGCAACGAACATATTTTGAGCTGGGACGATCAGCTGTTGATTCTTAACTATGATGAAAAAGCTATTTTCTTTCATGATTCGGAATCCTTGCAAGTCATTGAGTTCTTGCATTTAAACGCGGTACCCAATTCGATGGTAATTGTAGAGGATCAACTCTATGTTTTGTGTGGTGGAAACTTCGGACAAGAGCTATGCAGGCTCTTTCAAATTGATCTAAATGCAAAGACGATCGTGGATAGTCGAGTTCTGGGAACACTCGGTCAGAGAGCCGGGTCCTTGTTCGATTCAGGAGCTGAACTCTGGTATATTCAGCAGCACGTATATAAGCAGGATTATGATTTGGCGACCGAGCCGGTGCAGGCTGTTGCAGCTGTTGAAGGGCAAACACTTTATGGCCTAGCCGTTGATCCGGAAAGGCAGCGACTTTATGTTGCCGATGCGATTGATTATGTGCAATCCGGAGTAGTGCAGACTTATGATTATCAATCCATGGCCCCTATCGATACGCTGAGGGTTGGGGTGATTCCCAGTCGATTTCTTTTCTTAGATTAGGTGGCGCATTTTCCAGGCTGACTTCATCCGAAAATCGCGTTACTTACTAAATTACATTACAGCAAAATCCAGGAACATGGCATACGAGGAAAAGCAGGATGAGTTTACCAGAGTGCGACAAGACCTAACATTGATGTTGCTATATCTAAACTCCTGGGAGGAGCAAAACGCTCATGGAGGTAAGAAGATAAAGACCTGGCGGGGGCATGACTTCGGCACGCTGGACGCCCTCAAAGGCTTTGACTTAATCGACTTCGATTTTTCATCAAAGACGCTTGAGATTTCTGATCAGGGCAAAGAACGCGCAAAGGAATTGCTCAAATTTCTAAC
>JAHDEE010000084.1:0-15976 GCA_020629005.1 Chitinophagales bacterium | reverse complement strand
GATTGTGGGATTACAGATTTTGGACTTCCGCTGCCGGGCGTGATGTCCCCGTCGCGCCAAAAGCTTGGTTGGTCGTCAGTCATTGTTTTGGGTTTTGGGATTACGGACTACGGATTTCGACTTTGCGTCATTTTCTTTTTTGCGCGCACGACCGAGGGTGCAAAATAGCCCCGGGCGCAACGGTATGAGGTGCCTGGCTGGCGTGGTGACTGCGAGCCAATGGCGGCTCGGAGCCTGCGGAGAGACGGCAGTGGCTCAGCAGGAGCAGCCAGACAGGTGCCGAATAATAGTGTAGCACGGGACTACAGATGGCGCGTACTAATATCGCTTCGCTCCTAAAAATTCAATTAGGCAAGATCTACAAAAATGTGATGCAGGGCCCAGACTTGCGGAATCAACAAGTGCTGCCCATCATTGTCGATCACAAAGTCGGACATGGCGCGTTTTTGATCTTCCGGCATTTGCTTGTCGATGCGTGCCCGAACGGCTTCGGGTGTGGTATTGTCTCTCCACATGACCCGCTCAATACGCAATTGCTCAGGGGCGGCGACAAGGATGTTGTAATCCATCTTTTTGTAGGAGCCGGACTCGTAGAGCAAGGCAGCTTCTTTGAGTACGTAGGGCTTTTTTCCCTCGTATTGGGCCATCCATTCGAAGCCATCGCGAATCACCTCGGGATGCACCAGCTGATTGAGTCGTGTGAGCGCGGCCTTGTCTTGAAAGACGATGCCGGCCAGATGTGCCCGATTGAGTTCGCCACTATCGGCGTAGACTTCCTGGCCATAGGCATTGATGATTTCTTTTTTGAGGCTGGACTTGTTTTGGATCAGCCACTTGGCTCGGTCATCGGCATAATAAACAGGCACATCTAGTAGCTCGAAAAACTTGCAAACGGTGGTTTTGCCGCTTCCTATGCCTCCGGTAACTCCAATTCTCAGCATTTGTAGTGTTTTAAGTGTACGTTTTATTCGTGATATAGGATGTATTCAGGAAACTCGGGCTTTATTCTAATATTGGAAACCTTGTAGGCTTTTTTGTCCAGGGTAACCCTGACGGCCTCATTTTTTGCAATGTCGACCTCCTTAAAGTCAGCTACTGCACGAAACATGCCAGCTTCGACCTCCTTAAAGTCGGAGAAGCTAACGCGGAAGCTAACACTGGCTTTTTTGGGATAGATGATCACGGAAGTCTCCTCCGGGAGGTTGATCGCTTCGATGGGGACTTCGAGTGTTTTTTCGGTAAACTCTTCTACTTCGATGGTGTATTGCACCTCTTCAGCGGAGAGTTGGAGGTTGAAGATTTCTGGCCGTTTTAGTTTGATGGAGCCGCTGAGATTGTCTTTTACATCTTCGGCAATGATGGAAAGCGTCGGGCAAAACTCTATGGTATCAACCGCGGAAGCGGAGCCGCTAATCCAAACAGAATCGGGATTGATTTTGGGTTTGTCCTTTTGTTCGAAGAGCGTATTGAAGGTGATTTCGGTGCTTAGCTTGACTGGGACCAGTTTTTCTGCAAAATCGTCGAGCTGGAAAAATAGGGTGTCGGGATGAATGTGGGTGACTTGTGCGATGCCCAACTTACGAACGATGGTGTTGCTAAGCGAAGAGGTTGGGACGATTTCATGATTGATGTCTCGTCGATAGTCGAGTACAATTTTCTGATTGCCGAGTCCCCAGCTGTTTTTGACCAGGTCGGCACCTTTGGCTCTTACTTCGATTTCGAGTTTTTCGGGTAAAGGTGCTACAAGTCCTTTACCTTCCGGCATATTGACAAACTCGATGGGTACCGACATTCGGTGGTTGTAATTGGTGCCCATTGCATTGAGCAGCCACATAGTGAGTGCGATGCAAAGGCACAGAAAGTAGGCGGCCTTGTTTTCGATGCCAAACCATTTGCCATTGCTGTTGATCTTGGCAAGTATTTCTTTGAGTCTGCCCAAGGCGTGAAATTTGCTTAATGCTTTGTTCTATTGATTTCCTCCAGCGGCAATTTCTTTAGTTTCCTGACTTGGTTTTGCTGCGGATGCATCGCTAGAAATATAGGCTTTATCGATTTTGATTTTTGTGTTGCTATCTACTTGAAGAATGACCGCATTTTTTTCCAGCTTTGCGATCTTTCCGTAGATACCACCAGCTGTTACAACCTTGTCTCCTTTTTTGAGATTGTCGATAAAGGCTTGTTGTGCTCTGGCTTTCTTTGCCTGAGGACGGATCATAAAGAAATACATGATGGCAAGAATGGCGCCAAACATGAGCATTTGGGCTGTGAAGGCTCCGCCGCCACCGCTGGCAGCTTGCAAAAGAACTATTTCCATTGTGTAATAGGCTAAGTGAACAGGGTGAACGAATGCTTATTTGAGAACTGCACCCTTCATCCAAAGGTAAGAGTATTTAGGTACAGTGTTCGCTACGATGGTTACTTTTTTGTTTTGGGTGCCCACTTTGCCTTTGGTATCAAAAGTGACCTTTATCTTATTGCTGGCACCTGGTGGAGTCGGTTCTGGCGGATATTCCGGAATGGTGCAGCCGCAAGCGGCATCTACACTTTGGATGATCAGCGGTTTTTTGCCGACATTGGTGAATTCGAATTCGTGTGCGATCACCTCTCCTTCGGTGATCCATCCGTACTTATGTTCGGTGGATTTAAATTCGAATTTTGCAGCATTTGCTTCTGCTGCCTTTTTGGCTCTTGCTTCCGCTTTGCGCTTTTCTTCTGCTTTTTTGGCTTTAGCAGCGGCTTTTGCTTTTTTGTCTTCTTCGGCCTTTTTCTTTGCTTCAGCCTCCCTGGCCTTCAGCTCTTCCGCCTCTTTGGCAGCTTGCTCTTCTGCTTGCAACTTTGCCTTTGCGGCCAATACAGCGCTATCAACGGCTGCCTGTGCATTTTTGCTCTGCACCGCCTGCGTGGTTTTCTCGGATTCTTGAGCAGTTTGACGGCTTTGTTTGGGCTCTTCTTTGGGCTCGCTTGAGTCAGATGCGCAGGCGATCAAAAGCAGGCTGAAAAGCAGGGGTATAAGATATCTCAACATAATTGCTTTGGGATGTTTGTGCTTGGTTTGGCGGTTATTTGCATTACTCTAGCATAACAGACCGGGAAGCTGAAAAGCTCACCGCGGCGGCTATTTCTTTAGTCCCCGCCCGACCTTGACCAGTCGCTTCTCGCTGTCGAGTTGCTTCATCAGTCGATCCAGTATGCCATTGACAAAATCTTTGGATTTAGGTGTGCTGTATATCTTTGAAATGTCAATGTATTCGTTGAGGGTTACTTTGACTGGGATTTCAGGAAAGTACAGCAATTCTGCCAACGCCATCTTAATGAGCAGGATGTCGACTGCTGCCACTCTTGCAATGTCCCAGTTTCTTAATTGCGGTTCGATCAGGTCAAGAAACACTTGATCTTTTTCGCTGGTCGCATTGAAAAGGCGCGTGCAGAAATCAACAAAATCAGTCCAGTCTGCCTCTCTTTCTGAAAAGGTAGGGCAAAAGTCGGCTTTATCGCTCTTGTAATTATCGATTTTTCGGATCAGGGCGGAGATCACGGTTTTCTTCTCATCAATCCAGACAGGGAAGTGGTCTTCCAGCAGTTCCTGGAAATCATCGTCTTTTTGCAGCACTTTCTTGAATACCATCTTGATCAAGAGTTTGTGGTCTGCTAATCCTATGCTCGGTTTTGCTATGTAGAGCTCATAATCTGTGAGTTGCTCGACTTTCTTATACAGTCTTTTTATCTGGTCTCTTTCCAGGATATTTTGAAACTGGTTTTTCTCACATATCCTATTGAAGATTTCATCTTTCTGTACCCCTAGCATATAAGGGTTTTCGAGCAGACGCTGGCTTGGATTTAGGTCTTCAGAAGATTTGAGGTGCTTCGCTTTTTTGACTTCATTGTCCACCTGGGTATAGCGGGCAATTTCATTCATGGCATAAAAGAGGAAAAGGTACAGTTGGTAGGACTTATCGACAGAAGTCCTCAGATTTTTGAGCGATGTAGCGCTAGGGTAGCCAGTCTGCTCGTTGGCATAGAGGGCCTGCATGACCTTCACCCTTAGATTTCTTCTATTCAGCATCTTGTAAGAACTTGATCGCTAATAAGCTTCCGATAATGAGCGCAAAATAGGGATAAATGTCCTGCTTTTATAATGGAAATTGAGGGGCCATTAGCGCCAAATTGTCTACCTTGAACGGCAGATGAAGGAGCTGCTCTATCTTAACAAGTATTTCTGGAAATACCGTTGGCGTTTTTTTCTGGGAATCCTGTTTGTTTCCCTTTCCAACGTTTTTGGTGTCTTTCCTCCTCAGGTTATTCGTCACGTATTTGATCTTGTAAAAGAGAGTATTGGGCTTTATCGCATGATGGGCTCATTTGAGTTGCAATCTGCCTTTAGTAACACCTTCAGCTCCATTATACTGTTTTTTGCAGCTACGGTGCTCTGTCTTGCTCTGGTCCAGGGCTTGTTCATGTTCCTCATGCGCCAGACTTTGATTGTGATGAGCAGGCTCATCGAGTTTGACTTGAGAAATGAAATTTATGCGCATTATCAGAATCTGAGCACTGCCTTTTACAAGCGCAATCAGACGGGCGATTTGATGTCCAGGGTAGCAGAGGATGTGAATCGGGTGCGTATGTATCTTGGTCCGGTGATCTTGTATACGATTAATTTGGTAGTCATGTTCACCATGGTCATCTATACCATGCTTCGGGTCAATTCGGAATTGACCTTTTACGTCTTACTTCCATTACCGATACTTTCTCTTTCGATCTATTATGTCAATACCATTATTAACAAAAGAAGTGAGGCGATCCAGGTACAGCTATCTAAGCTTACGAGTTCTGCACAGGAATCCTACAGTGGCATCAGGGTGATTAAAGCCTACGTGCAGGAAGATCGATTCCAAGGCAGCTTTGAGCATCAAAGTGAAGACTACAAGGAACGCTCATTGGATCTTGCGAGAGTACAGGCACTCTTCTTCCCTTTGATGGCCCTTTTGGTGGGTCTAAGTACCATCCTGACCATTTTCATAGGTGGTAGAGCAGTGATCGCCGGGAAGATAACGGCAGGCAATATAGCAGAGTTTGTGCTCTACGTAAATATGCTCACCTGGCCGGTGATGTCGCTGGGTTGGGTTGCCGCATTGATTCAACGTGCTGCAGCTTCTCAGAAGCGCATCAACGAGTTTCTGAAAGAGGTGCCCGATATTCAGGCCAATGAACACAGTTTGGAGGAGGAAATCCAGGGTGATTTGGTGTTTGATAAAGTCCGTTTTGAATATCCGGAAACCGGGATTGTAGCTCTGGAAGACCTTTCTTTTGAATTGAAGCCAGGGCAAAAGATGGCCATTATTGGCAAGACCGGCAGCGGAAAAACGACGATTGCCGAGCTACTTGTGAGAAAATATGATGTTAGTCAAGGCCATATTCGAATCGATGGACACGATATCAAGGATTATCAGGTGCAAAGTTTGCGAAATCAGATCGGATATGTACCTCAGGATGTGTTCTTATTTTCGGAAACAGTGAGTGAAAATATCGCCTTTGGCAAAGTGAACGCAAGCGAAGAGGAGGTAAAGGCCGCAGCTAAAGGCGCCTCAGTCCACAATGACATAATGGGGCTACCTATGAACTACTCTACGATGGTAGGGGAGCGTGGTGTAACCCTCTCAGGCGGGCAAAAGCAGCGCATTTCGCTTGCCAGAGCCTTGATTAAGGAACCAAATCTAATCCTGCTTGATGATTGTCTTTCAGCGGTTGACGCTAACACAGAGCAGGCCATTCTGGATTATCTGGATTCTTTTTTAGCCGAAAAAACGGCAATTATCATTACTCATCGTATATTTACCCTGCTGGAATTCGACAAAATACTTGTTCTTGATGGTGGAAAGCTGCTAGAAAGTGGAACGCACGACACTTTGTTAGCCAAAAGAGGGGCCTATTATGAGCTCTTTCAAAAGCAGCGGCTGAAGCCCGAGATAACCCCTGAATAAGTACAATAAAATGCCGATAATTTTGTATATATAGATCACCATTTTCTGATAAAAATTTCTAAACGTGGAGGACGGAAATAGATTCAACAACAATAAATACGAGGGGATCTTTTCAAAGACAGTGCGGGCCGGAAAGAAGAGAACCTATTTTATTGATGTAAGGAGCACTCGAGCAAATGATTATTATTTAACCATTACCGAGAGTAAACGGAAGTTCGAAGAAGGGGGATACGAACGTCACAAATTGCACTTGTACAAGGAAGATTTTACAAAGTTTCTCGAAGCGCTGGAAGAGACAGTCCACTATGTAAAATCGGAATTGATGCCGGAGTACGATTTTGACGAATTCAACCATAAATATGATCAGGACGACCAGTATAGGAAAAACGACGAATACGCTGCCTCGTCAAGTTCTGAACAAGCGGAAGAAGAGGTTGAAGACAAGGAAGAAGAAGAGGACGACGAAGACGATCGTTG
Organism: Chitinophagales bacterium; assembly: GCA_020629005.1. Lineage (GTDB taxonomy): Bacteria > Bacteroidota > Bacteroidia > Chitinophagales > UBA2359 > JAHDDV01. The sequence goes on along the minus strand of JAHDEE010000084.1, from coordinate 9,521 downwards.
GTAAACAACGGTAACAGCAAACACCAAAGGAAATCAAAAGGAAACCCCTGCTGGCTTGATGAGCTGGCAGGGGTTTTGTTTTTTGCCTTTAGCTTGGAAATCACATTGTACAACCACTTCTTTGGTGTGACTTTGCAACGCGGCTATTGCGATCCGAATTTGATTGCATTCGCTGAAGTGTCTGCTTAGGGACTGCGAATCAATTACTGTCCATTTTGACTTGCAAGAAATGCTTTATCCATCGTTATTTTTCTCCACCAGCCAACCAGGATGCTGTCAAAAAATGCCTCGTCTAAATCATTTCCAGCGGCGTCAAGATCGGACAGTTATTGATTCCCTATCCCTTAGCTGAAAAGCTCTTCTACTTCGGTTGCTGTAAGATTCTTAAGTAGTCCTTTCTCCGAACTGATCAAGTCTCTGGCCAAACCGCGCTTCTTTTCCTGCAGTTTCACGATCTTCTCCTCTATGGTATTCTTGCAAATCATCCGGTAGGCGAAGATGTGTTTCATTTGTCCGATTCGGTGGGTACGGTCAATCGCCTGCTGTTCTACAGCAGGATTCCACCAAGGGTCGATCAAATACACATAATCAGCTTCGGTCAGGTTGATTCCTACACCACCCGTTTTCAAGCTTATCAGGAAGAGGCGGCAGGAATCATCCTGCTGGAATCGTTCCACCTTATTTTGACGCTCTTTTGTTGGTGTGCTTCCGGCCATGTACTCATAGACAATTCCTGCCTTCTCCAGCTCTTTCTTTACCATATCCAGCATTCCCAGGAATTGTGAGAAGACCAAAATTTTGTGGTTGTTGGTTCGTTCGGTGATGTGGTTCATCAGCACATCCAGCTTGATGGAGTCATTGCCATAGTCTTCATCCGAATTCAACAAGGCTGGTGAATCACAGATTTGACGCAGCTTCATCAGTCCTTCAAGTATAATAAAGCCGGATTTGTGCAGTCCCACTTCAGCCATTCGCGATACGATTTTCTGGCGATACTCATTCTTAAAAGCATCATATACTCGCCTTTGTCGCTGGCTCATTTCGCAGAACAGAATATTTTCCGTTTTCTCCGGCAGTTCCTTGGCCACTTTTTGCTTGGTTCTTCGCAACACAAAAGGGGAAACGATTTTTCTAAGCTCGTCGATTTTTTCCTCGTCATTCTTGCGATCAATCGGATTGGAAAATTCTGAGCGGAAAAACTCCAAACTCCCCAGCAAGCCAGGGTTGAGGAAGTTCAGCTGAGCATAAAGGTCGAAGGTGTTGTTTTCCACAGGTGTTCCGGTAAGCACTAAGCGGAACTTCGAATTGAGCAATCGAGCGGCCTTGTATCGTTTTGAGTATGGATTTTTGATCGCTTGAGACTCATCCAATATGATGTATTCGAATAGGAATTTTCTAAACAATTCCACATCCGACACCACCATGCCATAGGAGGTCAATACCACATCTGCAGACCTGAAGACTGCGACTTCATTGCGGTCGCGATTTGGTCCATGATGTCGATGCACCTTCAGTCCCGGTGCAAATTTCTTAATCTCATTTTCCCAGTTGAAAATCAGTGTAGTTGGAGAAACAACCAGATGACTACGATGCTCTTCACCAGTATTCTTCAGGTGTTGTATGAAGGTGAGAATCTGGAGCGTTTTTCCGAGTCCCATATCATCAGCCAGGCATCCACCCCAACCCAAATTGTGTAGGGCGGTCAACCAATTCAACCCATCTTGCTGGTAGTCTCTGAGATCGGCTAGAATGCCTTCTGGTACCGGTATCTCACGAACGCCTTTGAAATTTCGAAGGCGGGTTCGATTGAAATCCAGCTCTGAACGCACCTCGATATCTTCAATTTGATCGTATAAATCATCTACCAAAGAGAAATGAATCTTTGAGACTTTCAGACTATCCTCGTCAACTGTACTCAATTTAAACAAGGTAGCATATTGCTTCACCCAGTCAACCGGAAGAATTCCAATACTGCCATCCCCGAGTTTAACAAAGTTCTCATTACGAAGTATGGCCTTCTTGACTTCCTTCAAATTCACTTCCTGACCACCAAAGTCTACCTTCACCTGAACATCAAACCAGTCGATACCCGACGATACCTGTGTGCGGATGCTGGGTCGGTTGGTATTGTATTTCAGCTTGGAGAGGTTCTTGAAACCAAACACCTCAATTTCCAATTCCTTCAGCTTGTCAAACAAATCAAGGAACCAGAAATCATTCACAACCTGCTTAAATGAGAGGTAAAACTGGTTGCTATTGTCTTGTTGTTCGAAGTCGGGATGCAAGGCTCTCACCATTTCCATGAAATTTGCCTCAAAGGATTTATCGCGGAAGATCTTATAAATGACCCCATCGGCCTCTGTGTAAATTTCATCGCGATTATCCAGCTCTACCGTAACATTGTCGTAATCCACTATCAAATGCAAGACCAGGAAGTCGTCCCATTCTTTTAGATAGATTTGCCCTTTTGGCTGTGTCTTCTTAGTTTCCGTTTTCAAATCGAAATCGAAATCAAGCGAGAACTTTTTCTGCAAAGGGAATACAAAATCTCTCAGGAAATTGAGGCGATCCATTTTGTTGATCTTTACAACCGGACGTTGGCTGAAGTAGGAAACTGCCTCGCTCAATTCTTCATTATCGATCAGGTACAATTGACCATCATGCTCTATTGTGCGATTTTTGAAACTCGCCTCAGTCAGCGGAATTTCCTCGTTCTCCACCAGCAGATAGGCCGAGAGATTCAACAAAACCCCTTCTTCCCAGATCCTGAATTGCAGTTGAAGCTGCTTGTTGTTGATGCTGATCGGGTTGATCTTGTTGATGCTAACCTGATGCTCCGCTTTCAGCAAAAAAGTCCGTTTCTCTTCTAGTAGCAGAAAGATCTTCTTGAGAATTCCATAACAATAGCGCTTGAGCAAATAAGCGTCCTGGCCGGTAAACTGGGATATCTCAAAGTAGTTATTATACTGCCAGGCAAAGGAGGGCGTATCCTTGCAGTTTCTGCGCACAAAGGCTTTTAAGGCATCAAAGGACAAATCCTGGGCAGCACTCATGATTTCGGTGTCCTGCTCCAGAATCCTCGGTAGATAGCGAACATTTGGATTATTCAGGAAGGGTGATACATGAGAAACAAACTTTCTGCCTGCCTCATCAAGTTTACCAACAATGGGAACGATGGTAATATTTGGAATCAGCTCCGGATCGCCAAATACAATTCCATATCCAAGACCATACTGGCCCTTCGACTTCAGATCCACATACTTTGCTGTTTGCGTATCGGAGCCACCACCTGTCATTATTTTTTCGGAAACCTGCTTGTAATCTTCGTACTGGCTGAGCTTCAGAATGCTTCGATCCTTTCGCATCAACTTCAGCGAACCCTTCTCGTCATATCTGAAACCAAACTTATCTTTTATCTCATCTTCCAGGCTGAATCCAAACTCTTTCAGCAGGTTGTTTTTTTGAGCCCGCAAATCTCGCATCAGATTAAAGGCGTAAGCCCCATTCTTTTGCGACAATTGCATAAACAGCATTAGCTTGTGAATGCAGAGCTTGTAGTTCTGCTCGTCACAACCACAGGAAGTGTGAAAAGTTCCATCTTCCTTCTTCTGAATCACGACCTCGTAGTGCTCATCTTCGATCTTGATCTGACCAGTTGCTCGCTGTTCGAAATCCGTTGAAACGGTAAAGACTTTACTACGCACAATGGAGGCAGCACGGGCATATTCTTCTGGCGAAGAGTTGAGCGACAAAATATTGTCATCTATATAATCCATGACCAGCTGGGTATCCTTCTGGTCAAACTGCTGGCGGTGACCATTGAATTTATAGCCACCTTTTGCAAGTGAATCCTCCAAAGCGAACAAGCTCGCCACCCCATGCTTGCAGATACCTTTCCAGGTGTATGGGCAATTGCATCTTGTTTCTACACCCTCGTCATTAAAACCGAAGATTCTTACAATGTGCTTTTGGAAATCATCTTCTCCCTGCACAATATAAGTGGCGCAGAAATTTTCAAGATCTACATCCCGTTCCGTGCATTTACCGGCTTCAAACAATCGCCTTCCTTTGGTGCGGCTGTTCGGCAGTGCATTTTCCTTGATGTAGTTTCTAAGTATGTGGTAGTGATGCATCTAAGTGGTACCCCTTCTGAACAGCCGAAATCGCTTCAGAATCCTTTAGAATTAGACAATGTGCGAAGGTACCTTTATTTAAGAGCTAAATAAAAAGAAATGACACTAAATGGAAAAAATATCCGCCAGTGTCAGATCGCGTTCAAAATAACATTGTGGACTAGTTTAGGCTATTCGAAATCGATCAACTCAACCGAGAACACTAGCGGGCTATTCGGCGGAATAGTGGGAGGGAAGCCCTTTGGGCCATAGGCCATCCCCGATGGAATCAGTAATGTTGCTTTGCTGCCTTTGGTCAAAAGCTGTATACCCTCTTGCCAGCCTTTAATGACATTTGTCAGTGGAAAGACTATAGGTTCACCACGCTCAATCGAAGAATCAAACACTTCGCCATTAAGCAGACGCCCTTCATAATGCACTTTCACTCGACTAACAAGGTTTGGTTTCTCTTTGCCATCGCCCTTCCGATCAATAATATACCGCAAACCTCTTTCAGTGGTTTCTGCCTTTAGACCATTGTCGGACAGGTACTTATCAATGGCTTTGGCATCCAACACTGCCTGGGTCTTCACCGGGTCTCCAGAACTCGTTTTAGTGGCAGTCGCTTGTTGATCAGCCTTTGTTTCCTCCTGACTTTGACAGCCAATCAAGCAGCCCAGCATCAGTAATAATAGAAGCGTTCTTGTATATGGCATGGCTTTTATTTTACTCTTAATCCATCGAGTATGAGGTTCAAAGTGTATTCCACTTCTCTACCCAAGTGCACAAAATCCACTTTTTTGCCGCCTATTTTCTCAGAATCCTCAAATGCGTCGTTCTTGATCGCTTCCGAAACAGTGATGATAATTTGAGCAATCTTCTGCGGATCACATTCCTTGATTGCACCTGATTCAATAGCCTCTCGAATAATCTTTGCATAAAATCGCTTCTCAATTTTCAAAATCTCATTGAAAAACTCCGCAAATGAGCGCCTGGTCTCAATCATCAACTGCACAGAAATCTTATTTCCACTGACCACCGTGTTGAAGAAAGCTGCCGACTCAAAAGTATACTCTTTAATTCTCGCCAAACCATGCACCTTGTTGTCCACCTTTCGCTGAATGGCCAATAGCTTACTTTGCCATTCTTTGGAGAAGGTGGATATGAATAGCGTTTCCTTATTCGGGAAGTAGTAATACAGGGAGGATTTCTTCATACCGATGCCATGCGCAATATCCTCCAAAGTGGTCTTCGAATAGCCAAACTTGGAAAAACACATGGTCGCCGATTGCTGAATCAACTCCTTTTTTTCATCGATCTTGGTCGTCATAGGACAAGAATTAATAGTGTAATTGGCGTCAAAAATAAGCCTCTTTTCGCAGTAAACAAGGTGAAACAAAGAACTATACGGCAAATATGACGCGAGAAATTATCGCAAAATGAGCTTTGTGTCAAAAGCCTCTAAACAGCCAGATGTTCCATGACCACTGGATTAAGTTCACCCACATTCAAGACTCTTGTAATTTTTCAGAAAATTGCGATTTGGAGCTAAGCGCTTCTCCAGCGCGTAACCTGCAGTCCCGTGTTCCGCTATTACTCACCACCCATCTGCTTGTTCCTGCACGGCGCAGTCTGTCTCTCCTATCGTCGAGCCAGTCTGCACCGGGCAGTCACTGGCGCAGCTGGGCGGCTCGTACCGCTGCACCCGGGGCTATTTCGATACTGCATAGTCCCGTGGAAATGGGGGAGTTTTTATATTTTGGATTACGGATTACGGATTACGGATTGTGTGAAGAGGGAAGGGTCAATTTACAGTGTTGAGCTATTTGGCAGCGCAGAAATCGGAGGCCTTGACGGTACTGAGCTAGAGTGAGTAAAAACCCAATTTGGAGTCTTCAACGGTCGCGTAGCTACGGCTATGCTCCCTCCTCGCGCCTTGTCTGACAAAAAGATAAGCTCCTAAAAGGTGTCACGAACTTTGTTTACGCAGCACTAGATGCCCGGTGTGACGTCTCTGTCGCGCCGAATACTGGGTGCCCCAAGAGTTATTGATTCCCTATCCCTTAGCAGTTCTGTGTTTTTGAATCTGCTCAGTTCAGAATTTTGACTCTGCAACATCCGTATTGCTGATAAGTGGCTTCTTATTGCGATCTCGAAACATCACATATAAGTGCAAGAACACACCCAGCAGCGCCCAAACAATCACCCTGGCTCTTCGTATGAGCCCAAAGGAAAGGCCCAGGGTTGTGGCATAACCCAATATCGAAAAGGCGGTACTGATACTTGCCTCATTGACTCCCAGTCCCTGGGGAATCAAAAAGAACACCGCTCCAGTGATGGATAGAAAGGTAGAGACCAGTACCAGATCAGGAAATCCAGGACTGAATCCTAGCAATACATAGATGGCATAGATCTCCACCAAATTACAAGACCGCCCAACCACCTGCCAGAATACGGCGCTGAGAAAGGTCATTGTCGGTAGTGGTTCATCTTTGTATTCTTTCAAAAACTTAAGCCGTTTCAGCAGGTATCCGGAGAATTTTCCGGGTGCTGATGACATGACTACAAAACCGATTGACAAGCTAAAAACCGCAGCCACACAGCCGCCAATCAGAAGGAAAGTAAACAGCTCATCACTGAGGTCAACTAGAGCAAGAGAGGTGAATACCATCATTGCCGTAAACAGGAGACCGGTCATGGAGTGAATTAGTCGGTTTTGTATCACTGCTCTTCCCGCTCTGTCGATACCGACATGTTCGCTCAACACCTTCACTTTATAAGGTTCGCCACCCAGGCCTGCGAGCGGCAAGATGTTGTTGTAGGCGTTTCCCGTAAGCTCTACGTACAAGACTGTTTTGAAGGGTACCTTGTGGTGCATTAGCACCGAAAGCGCCCAGGTGTTGACCAGTACCCATAGAGCGGCAGTTGCAAAAGCCCATAAGGCGCCCCAGCCTACTTCTTTCAGGCTTTGCGCGATCGTTTGCAGGTCCATTTGGTAGATCAACACACAGATCAATACGATGCCCGCCATGTAAAAATAGAAGGGGTCTGGCATGGAAAAGCCGGATTTGTTCTTGCGTCCTGCCGATACCAGTCCCAGCGTAACAAAGAGTCCAGCTGCAAGGGCGAGCCAAAACAAGGGAAGTGTGAGGCCGGCAAGACAGCATATCATTGCGAGAAAGGCGGCTGTATCCTGTTGCTCCAGTCCGAAGAACATTTTTAACCAGGCGGACCAGGTGCTGCCCTTTCTTGTAGCAGTATGACTAGTTGCCCTCTCCTCATCGATCTGCGGATTCGCTTCTGTCTGACCTTTGGCAGCTACTTGATTTCCGATCTTACCAGTAACGAAAAGCCCTAAAGACACATAGATAATCACGGCAAAGAGGTAAAGCTGTTGACCGAGATTATTGAAAAAATGAATCCCAAGGGCAGAGAAAAACAAAGTAAACCTTAGAATGTCAATGACAGCATTGAACAAATCATTGAAGGCTGTCTTTGGGCGGCTGCTTGCGTAATCAGCGGCGGCGCATCGTAGGACGGCTGACAGGTAAAGCAAGATGCCTGCCAGCATGACGCTTGCAGTGGACCCTGAAATCAAAAAGCCAGCGGCGAATAGCGATATCAGAAATGCCAGCGAAGAGAAAAGCAGCGGGCTAAACGAACTGCTTGAAAAAATGCCTGCAAGGGCCTGAGAGGGATATTTGCTTAGGTAGCTATAAATCGGTCCCGTATTGGCGGATCGCATTTGCTTGGTCTGCTCTTTCATTCGGGCGCAAAATTGTGAAAAATATCGCAGACTATCAGTGGGACAAATTTAGCAGGAGCGACCAGCGGTACATGACATAAGCTCATTTTGCCAGTTCATTATTGATGAGAGGCGCTGCTAGGCAAAATAGGTCTCATGTGTCATGGCTACAGAATCATAATCTCTGATGCTTTCCAGGTAGTCATATCCTCCCTGAATCAAGTTTTGACGGAATTCGGGCTGCTCAATAATCTTGTTCATTTCTTTTGCCATCGCATCAATATCATGCGGATCGACATAAGTGGCCGCTCCTCCGCTGGTTTCCACCACAACATCTACTGTGGATCCGAGAACCGGACAACCAAGGCTCAAGGATTCCAAAATAGGGATTCCGTAACCCTCATAGAAGGATGGAAAGGCCAGGAATTGGGCTCGCTTAAAAAGTAGCTTAAGGTCATTGTCCGAGACTTGTTGTTTCACAAAGTACACGCGGTTCTCGACGCCTAGTTGTGCGGCTAGTGCTTGCAGCGCAGGTCTACGATCCATCCGACCTACAATCACTACGTGCAGTTCTGGTTTACTGCTCGCAATTTTTGCAAAGGCCTTGATGATTCCATCTACGTTTTTGTATGGCTTGGTGTTTCCAATGGAGAATATGTATTGGCCAGGAAGCTCCTGGTTCAACTCTTCAAGATCAAATTTTTCTGCGGTGCTGGGGTCCAGAAAGAACACATCGTGGTGGGAGATGACTCTGGACTTGTAGCCGATTTCCGGGTAGTGTCGCTTAAAGATTGTGTCTGTTGCTTTTGAAATGCTTATGATGACATGCGCTCTCTTATAGGAGTACGCAAATGAAGTACGCGCCAGCAAATTTGCCCCTCGGGCCATGAGCGGATTGTCTAAAGAAAGATGTGCAGCCTCCAGCCACATCAGGTCATGCAGGGTGGTAACGATCCGCTTGGCTTTGAGGCCGTAAGGCACTACCTGATTTAAACTGTGAAAAACATCGACTTTCATAGGATTGACAACAAAGCGCCCGAAAAGGGCATTTTGCACAGAGCCGGTATCTTTCAGTGGGTCATAAACATCTGTGAAATTGTCGTTGTCTACGATTCGCTTGCGAAATCGTTTGTCTCGCAGTATGATGTACTCGTTTTCTTTATCTATACGAGCCAGGCCTTGCACAATATGCATCGCATAGCGGCAAAGTCCACTGGGGCTTTGTCGGATGTTTCTTGCGTCGATACAAATTCTCATCTGTAGTTTGGGGTAGTATTTTAGATAGGTGTGCGAAGATAGTCAATCCTCGGTAGAGAACGCTCTGCTGTTGGAATTTTGCCTTTGATATTGTTTCGCAATTTTCTTTTTTGCGCGGCGGACTGTGGGTGCAAAATAGCCCCGGGCGAAGAGGTATGAGGTGCCTGGCCAGCGTGGCGACTGGCAGCTAATGCTGGCTCGGAGCCTGCGGAGAGACAGCAGTAGCTGATCAGGAGCAGCTGGACAGGTGCCGAGTACAAACGGAGCACGGGAAGGACCGCACGCGGTGGTCAACCATATCGCTCCAAATCTTTTAAAAAGGATATGCTGTAAAACTGCTGGTCTTTGGAAGAACTTAGGGATTGTGAATCAATAAGTGTCTGATTTAGACGCCGCTAGAAATGATT
>JAHDEE010000083.1:22683-24541 GCA_020629005.1 Chitinophagales bacterium | reverse complement strand
AAAAGCAAGATTCTGATTGTGGGACAGGCGCCTGGAACAAGGGTGCATGCCTCAGGGATTCCCTGGGATGACAAAAGTGGGGACAACCTTCGCAAATGGATGGAGGTAGACAAAGACACCTTCTATGATGTCACGAAGATCTCAATAGTACCCATGGGCTTTTGCTATCCCGGCAAAGGAAAATCGGGCGATCTGCCTCCGCGAAAGGAATGTGGCCCCAAATGGCATCCACTTATAATGGAACTGCTCCAAGACCTGGAGCTTGTTCTGCTGGTTGGCAAGTATGCGCAGGACTACTATCTGGCCGATCACCCTAAGCAGAAGCTGACAGACAGGGTGAAGAATTTCAGGGATTACCTGCCTCGCTACTTCGTGCTGCCGCACCCCTCTCCTCGCAACAATATTTGGATGAAACGGAACGATTGGTTTGCCAGAGAGGTGTTGCCGGAATTGAAACTTTCGGTCAAAGAATTGCTTGAAAAGAAGAAGTAAATCTAAAAGCACAGATAGCAATGCCAGGCAAATAGCCTTGACAATCAAGAAATTACAGACTTTCTCGAAGCACAGTGCGACAAATTTCAGGCGAAAAATTGCCTCGTCCCAGGCTCTGCCTGCTCTTACCTTTACGATCATAGACGGATCCACTATTTACATTATTTACAAAACAATTAAACCATCTGATCGTGAAAAATTTACTTAGCAATAAAGCTACAACTTCAAACAAGCTAGGCTCCTTCTTACTGCTTCCCCTGGTTTTGCTATTGGTCTTTGCATCCTGCTCGAAAGAACCTGCAGAAGAGATGTTGGGCACAGAGGTACATTGGAGTCAAGGGGATCTGGAGGAGACCATTAGCGCAAAAGTCAAGCAATGCGCGCCCTGTCAGTGCTCTTTCGATGCGAATCTGCATTGCCAGACAGCTGTTCATACCGGACCAGGTAATGGTGCCTTAAGCGAATGGAAAAACGACTGCGTAATTACGATTTGCGAAGGCGAAAAAGCGCTACTTAGGGTCAATAATGGACCGCAGTCAGTAAACAAGAATCTGAACTACGAATGGTGCACGGACGGAAAAGGCCATCAGGGCAATGCACCCTATAAGTGGGCCACCACTCAAGCAGGCATCTATACTGCGCAGGTCACAGATGAAAATGGATGCTGCACAGTATTAACCTTTGAGGTGATAGTGGTAGACTGTGAATGTTGTTCACTGTCTTTCGATGGGTATTTTCCAGTAGATGACAACTACAAGTACCAGGTGCGCTTGAATAGAATGAACCGAGATGGGTATACGATCCGTCGTAAAATAACCAGAAATGGCATGCCTCCAACGTATCCGCATCCTTCCACTATGGAAACAGACCTCGAATGCTCCGCTGGTTATTATGTTCACCACTTGCAGTTGCCACCTACAGATGAAGTGCTACTGGAATACTGGCTTCTGGACGAAAATGGAGATGAGTGTGCTTATTTTTCGAAGGTGTTGCCTGAGTAGCTCAATAGTAAAGGGATAGGATAGACGCTGACCAATAAGGTTGTAGGGCAGATTATAGTGACTATAGTCTGCCCTAATTGCGAAAGAAGACACTAGCTTAAACAAATCCCAAACCCTCTTTGTTCTAAACCTCATGACATGGATGCTATTTACACTTAGTCTGATCATTGGTAGTGAAATGAAGATTTTTGATTTTGGTCCAGACTCCGATATAGAGAATTGGTATATCGTAAATGATGGTGTGATGGGCGGACTATCTGAAGGGTCACTGATCCTCAATGAAGAAGGTAATGGGGTCTTCGAGGGTGAGGTGTCGCTGGAGAATAACGGAGGCTTTACTTCGGTTCGCTACAGCTTTGAACAGC
>JAHDEE010000083.1:0-22583 GCA_020629005.1 Chitinophagales bacterium | reverse complement strand
GACATTTGCTTCCTGATTGCCAACTATAAGGCGGAGAGTTTTCGGCTAGAGATTGACTATGTGCTATTGCAGTAATGCTGTTCCAGTATCACTCCGCCCTGGTCAGCAATCGACGATGATAATTGATCTGGCCGAGGTGATAGTTTAGATGACCTTGCAGATGCAGCAGAAAGAAACCTGTAGACACTGGCCGATCAAAAACCTGAATGGGGAAATCCGATCTCAGATCCTCTTCGCTGAGCTTCGACAAACTATCGCTAATCATCTCTTTTGCCGATTCGATTTGCTGAAGCAGGTGCTCTCGCGAAACATTTTTGCCTGCAAACTCAAACTCGCGATCGCGTTTGTAGTCGCTTCCTCCCAATGCGTGGCCGATAAAGTGATTGAGGTTTCCCGAAAGATGTAATGCCAGATTGCCTGCCGAATTATTGATTTGCTGATCGACTATCCAAAGGTCTGATTCGCTTGGGTAAGCGGCTATCTCATTTCGCAATCGATTGAGATCGCGCCGGAAGAGTTTGGTAAGATGGGGAAGGCTCATGATGTACTGCTTTATTGAAAACGAATAGTCAAAGTTATCAACTTTGGGCAAAAATACCTGCAAGGTCGTCCACCCAGGCCTCAATACTACTGATCAAGCTCAGTCTCTAATATGATGATGATCATCTCCAAGGCTCAACCTGTGTTTTACCTTAGTGATATCGAAATGCAAAAACAACAAAAAAACAACCTTGCTATGAAAAACCTGCACAGCCCTCTCTGGACGATCTGGAGATGAAGGACCTCAGCAAGCCGAAGGCGAAAACGGACCTGCCAGAGGTTGAAATCCTACGCTGGACGACACCCAACGAATTGCCCTCCCCAGAAGGCAATTGCTAGCCAGGTACCAATAGCAAGGGTGCGGCCGTGATCAGCGCACCCTTGCTTCCACTCAGAAATCGCTAAAGCGATAAACTCGTGCATTCCCAGCTATAATCACCGCCATGACTCGTTCTTTTAATGGAATTCGCTCATCCTGATAAGTCAATGGAAAATACACCGTCTCATCGGTTCTATAGCTTCGGTAAGGATAGTTTAGGTAATCCCGTGAATGTCCCGTGTTGGTAGTAGCAGCATCCGAATCCGGAAAGAGCAATTGCCAGGTACTCCAATCAGTTTCCACAATAGGGCGATGCACCACCTCCACACCAAGATGCTCCCCATTAATACAATCTCCCCGAAGCTGCGACCAGGAGCTGTCAGTAGCTCGATCATAAGGCACCACATTAGTATTGTAAACCCAACCAGACACCCCAAAAGTGGTCACCTCACCGTTTATATTGCGATCCCAATTGGTCGCCGTCCCGGTAAGCGGACAATAGACAACTGCAAATGCCTCCCCGGCAATTTCATCATTGACAATCTCATGCCAATCCAATAGCTGATGCGAATAAGCGCGCTGTTGTCCCTGCACCTCCACACCGACAACCAGGCGATCATCCTGCACATAATCCAATTCACTCGCATTTAGTGAGGCCACATCCGGATCCTCCAAAGCCGGAATACCATCCTTGGGCGGACCACCATTATACACCAACTCCTCCGGCACCAACCAATCGCCATGCATCTCAATATTGGCCGGCCCCTCTCCTACTCCCTGACCATAGATATCTACATCCGGATAAAATGCCGCAAAAGCCAAATAATAACCCATAGTAAATTGCACTGCCTTAAGGCGCTGGCCCGCCCGAGGTCCCTCAATAATACGCCCAAAAGCATTGTAGGCATTCCCCTCCATATCCCGCATCACAATCGGACCATTTACCTCTTCGACACCCTGTAACTCAGGCACCGATCCGTCCTCCAATTCATGCTCAAAAGCCAACATCAAATTAAGCGACTCACTGCCCAACAACACAAGATCATTTCCCTCATAATTATCCAGCAATATGCTCGTACTACCCGAAGCCAACACCGGATCCTCTGCATCTTTACTGCAAGAAAATCCCAGACTCAATAGCGGTACCAGCACACACAAAATCCAAAGCTGTCTCATAAGTCTTCGATTTAAAACTAAGGGATAGGGAATTAATAGCTGTCCCTAAAATTAGTCCCTTTTCCACTCGACAGCCGTCCGTCAGAATACAGATCCAACACTCTTCTCTCATGCACAAAGTGATCTAGTAATTGAAGGCTTTTATTTTTTTGGAGCGAAACAAACCTGGTCGTAGAACTGCCTGGCCCGTGCTCTGCTATTACACGGTACCTGTCTGCTTGTTCCTGCTCAGTGCCTGGCATCTCTCCGCAGGCTCCGAGCTACCATGCACTGGCAGTCACTGGCGCATACAGGCACCGTGTACCGCGTCGCCCGCGGCTATTTTGCACCGTGAGTGGCTCGTGGTACTTTTTCTATTGAGAAGAGGGTCAATTGGCTCCCCCGCGATACGGACTAGTTGACCTATTTGTCCATATGCGCGTCTGGCAATAGATTGGTTGATAGCTCTTCAACCACTATTAAACCTCCAGAAGTACTCCCGGGCCAAGCTCCTTGCTTTGTCTTGCTCCTCAATTTCCGAACGCTTAACCATCCTGAGCCGTTCTTCAATTCCATTGAAGAACAAGCTATGATAAGTAAGCGACTATCAAGCACCGACACAGTTGCCGCAAAGCACCAACCAAGTAGCCCAATGTTAAATCCCAGGCCAAACCCTAACGCATTGGCATTCCACAATCAAAGCCCCAACGATTTGCCAAGATAAGTAACGATCAGAGATCAGGGCTTCTAGGGAATGTGCTCCAGTGGCATTATAATTCCACATTGCACGAGAACTTATCCATACTCTTACTAAGCTTATGTGGCATAGCCATAATAAGCTTGTAGAGAAGCAATTATACTGGGATAAAAAGGCAACGGTCGATCGGAGTCTATTAGGCTTTCTAACTCGAGCATGAGCTCTTCAAAACTTAAATTATTGTCCTCCAGCTCAAAGATAAAGGCAAAGAAAGCCTCCAGTCTCATCTTCCTCAAGTTTTCATTATCAAGGTTTAAGACTTTGATTGTTTCCTTAGCCCTTGGATCTCGTTCTCCATTCTCTTCTACGGCTTGGATCTGACCGTCTGCCCCGAAGACAAACAAAGCTTCACAATGCTCCTCTAAGGGAGACACAATCGAGTACGCCGCGTCTCCAGGATCATACGGTCCTTTACTGGCATCGCAATTTAGCAGCTTCGATTTGTAGGAGTCAGAACGCTTTGCGTTTCTCACCATACCTACGCAAGATGCATGTAGGTTTTTGTAATCGAAGATCAAGCTCCGATGAATTGACTTCGGCAAGAAATGTTCGATTGGCGCACTGGGATGCTCAGAAGTGATTCCCGCAAGACAATAACAACATAGATACCCTTGTTCCCTAACCAGTGATTCTCGCAACTCTTGTTTACTATACTGAGGATAATCTATTTCTTGCATTTCGATCGGTAAAGGACGGGATGGGAATTTGTTATCCCAAATTTCACCAGCCGACATTTGCTCATCTTCAATCCAGCTTTGGATTTCAAGTGCCTGGTGCTCCTTCCACTTAATAAAACCCTCCGGTTCTTTGGCTTTACTTATCTTTCGCACCTTTTCGCTTTTGTTTCATTCTTGTCAATACATCTCCGCGAGCAAAAACCGGATCATTATCTCCACCCATCTTGACTTTCAACTCTTGTCGAATTTTGTACACTTCATCGATGTCTCCATTCTTAATCGCATCGAAATATCGCTCTATCAAGTGATCAATTGCCTTCGGTCGATCATGAGTGTCCATTATCTGCTCTAGAATCCAATTGCTATCTCTTCCATACGAGTAAGGCAATGATTCAATTTCGCCCTCGTTTATTGCAAATACATGGCCTATGGGACAATCACTGATTACTTGCGGGGAATGAGTGCTAACGATGAACTGAATGTTTGGAAATGTTTTTTCAAGGCATCCTAAAATCTCACGTTGCCACTTTGGGTGCAAGTGTTGATCAATCTCGTCTATCAAAACAATCCCTTGCCCTTTCAATGGGTCTTGATCTACACTATAGGAAACAGAAAGCTCTGCCGAAAGAGTAGCTATCAAACCCAATACAGATTTCTCACCAGATGACAAAAATCGCACTGGCAACTCTAATCCGTTCTTTTCAATAACCAACTCGCCCTTTGGCAGCAAATCACTCCTGTCCACTCGGAGCCCCCCAAATTTATCATCACTAAACTGTCCAAAGAATGTCTTCACAGCAATGCGAATTGCATGCAATCTCTTGTCTTCATGGGAGAAGTCTTTCAATACAATCTTCTGTTCGTTTTCATACGTTTCAACGATTTGAAACCATTCCAGAAAAGACTGCCCCCTTGCCCCTTTAATTGGCACCTCGTGAAATGCTTTTAGACCAAAACTTTCCCGAAAATGCATCATCACCGGAACCCCAGAGTTGCTATCTCTAAAAGTAATCTCTTCAGCAAGGTCTCTGGAGGGAGCTGAGATAATGTGATCAGAAACCGAGACATATGTATTCTGCTTGTATTCCTTTCCAAGAATTTCTGCTTGGAAAACAATGGACATTCTTTCGTCTGCGTTCCGGTTTTGATCGGAAAGATTTAAGCTCACGAAGCTTCCTTTGCGTTTATGGAAGGCAGAAAACAAGGAATTCATAAACACACTCAATGCATCCAGCACACTCGTTTTTCCCACACCATTGATTCCAATCAATACTGAAGAACCGGTCGCAGGGAACGTGATTTCCGCATGCTGAAAGCATCTAAAATTTCGCAATTCTAGTTTTGATATTCTCATCTGGTTGTTTTGCCAGTTTACACATCAAAAGTAGCGCTCTTTGCTGATTTTTACTAATAGTGAGCACAAGGTACAATATCAAGACTTGCGACAGCATTCTCCACTATCATATAATTCCAAATACCTATACGCCCTCCACTTCCAATCAAATCATAGCTCTTGATCCAGGTAATCGTGCCCGAGATCTGCCCATCAGCAAGGCCGCCCCATGTAGAGAAATTCGTGATTCTCTCTACATGGGGCGCGGGCCGTTGAAGACTGTGCAGCCAGTTTCTTGCGTTAGCATAGCTATTGAAAAGAAGGCTCGATTGACCCCAAGTGTCAAAAGGAACCTTTTGCATTAAAATACAATTACCTATATTCATACTACCATCAATTGAGCTTATGCAATTACAAAACGCCTACACTGTTTTTCTTTATCCCTTTAGACTGGAGAATGAAGACTGGAAACAGTATCCACTTTTTCAAGATCCAGATAGATCTATTTGGCAACGCTCCGAGGTACATGTGGATGACCAGATGCTCTTCGAGCATGTAGCGAAGTTTTTTAATGCAAATACCAACACTGAACTAAGTAGCCCTAAGCTCGATCACTCACAATGCTTGATTTATGAGTTGAAACAAAGCTTTAAGGATAGTGCTATCGATCGAATAGCGCAATCTGCCTCGCAGCAAGTACTACAAGAAGGCCGGAACAATGTACAGGGAGCAATTCAGGAGATATTTACCAGCCCGCTTAGCTTGAGAACCAAAGGCAAGCAATACCAAGTTGCTTTTTACGATGGACTCGACAAGAGTACTATGAGTCCTAAGATCTACTTTGTTCCTTCTACGCGTGTTGGTATTCTATCCTTCGCAATGCAGCTGCAAGGACAAGATCAGCAATTGGATCGACTCGTTAGTTTCAACAACAAGAACGCTGTCTTCTATAGAGACATGAAGAAGAGTCCCAAGTTCAGATTTCAGAATTTGACCATTGAAGCCAATAGTCCGGAACAGCAAACTGAGCAAGAGGTAGTAACAGACCCCGAATTGCAACAGCTGGCAAATGGCTGGGGAGCAGACATGCCCGTCGAACGCAAGAAATGCCTCGCCATCGTAGACAAGATCTGGGCGATCTGTGGATTGAAACGAGATGCTGCTTTGGTACCAGGTAAAGAAGATGAAAATTGTTTTTTTACCATGCACCAGCTGGTACATCTACTGATGTATGATTTGGGTTCCAGAAAGCTGGAGGTGGAAAAGGCAAAGTATAAACTAAAGAACATTAACCGCGGCAGATTCCACACCTTCACCTTTGTGCAGACGCAAGCAACTCTTTCTGACGAAGCACTAAATGCTGCTCTATTCAGATTGCCCAGGAAATTCGGAGCGCTCTACGCTCCACCTTCTACTACAGCGGCAGAAAACAAATCTGTGGTCCGCACCTTCCGCGACATCTACATGAGTACCACTGCCGAAGGCAGCTGTATCTTGCTTAATACAGACCAGAATACACAGCCAAAATACTTCGCAAACTACAGTAAGAATACCGTAGAAAAAAGGTATATCTGGATCTACCTCCTGGCCTTACAGCAACGAATAGCCATGATCAATACCTCGGCAAAAGTTTCGGAGCTAGATTTGGCAAATGAGGCAAATGGAACAGCCCAATTGGAAGAGGTTTTCAAATCTCTTTCCATGACGCAGTTAAAGGCGATGTTTGGGGAAATAGCGCATAACTCACAACACAATGAGTTTTACGAATTGTGCCGCCACGGACTTGGTGTAAACCGTTTGTTTGCTGAACTAAAACAGGAACTAGAAGACCTTAACTTGATCCTGCAACAGCGTTATGAGAAGAAGCGATTGGAACAGGAGAGGCAGCTTACAGAGATTCGGGAAAAGGAAGCAAAAGTTAGTGAAAGGCAAAACTGGTTCCTCAACCTGGCAATTTTTCTATTGACCCTATTGACACTTATACCGGTTTGCCATGACTTCAATGAGCTATGGCAAAAGGGGTATTTCTGGAAGCCATTCCCCAGTCAATGGCCTTTTTATAAGTTGATTGTTGCACTGATCTTCACGGCCTATCTACCCTGGCTGTTTTATAAAATCTATACACAGGTTTGGAAGAAAAAAAGGGAGAAGCACTAAATTTTGCCATTACCTTACTGCGAGTACGCCCAATGCGAAATAGCCCCGATCGAAGAGTAAATGAACTGCGCAGCTGCCGTGGCGAAAGCCGGCCAATGGAGGCTCGCCCTCAAGGCGAGACTACAGTGGCCGAGCTGTAGCAGGCAGATGGGCGGTGAATTGGAACGGAGAGCGGGGAGCCCGCTTCCACGTGGGGCAATTGCCTCGCTCCAAATAATTCATTGTACAATCTGCCAAAACAAAAAAGTCCCCCGCAACCAGAGTTACGGGGGACTTTTGCTATTCTGTATTTGCAAGCTCCGCCTATCGCTTCACGAACTTGCTGACTATCTGTGATTGTCCATCCTGCATGCTGAGGAAGTAGACGCCTGCCGCAAAATCACTAACCTCAATCTGAAGCGACGAACTTCCCGAATCGACTTTCTGACTGCTTTGCGTCACCTGTTGCCCGCTGGCATTATAGATGACCCAATGCAAATCTCTTGCAGTCGATACTTCCAGATCGACATTTACCATATCCGTTACTGGAATTGGGTAGATCGTGGCGATCTCAAATTGCTGGCCTTCGCGCACAAGGGTAATCACCTGACTGCAAAGCTCCTCCTGACCATTCATATCAGTTTCCGAGAGTCGGTAATAAGCTACACCTGTCGGTGCTTCGGTATCGAGGTATGCATAGTCTGTGGCAGTATTGCTATTGCCTGCACCTTGCAGTCTTGCGATAGATTCATAGTTGATTCCATCGAGCGATCTTTGCAGTGTGAAGAAGGCATTGTCCGCTTCAGTTGCAGTAGTCCAGCTGAGTTGATTACCATCTTCGAGTGTTCGACCTTCGAAGCTGAGCAGCTCTACAGCTACTGTAACGCACTGTATGCTTTCCGCCATAATCGATTGGCTGCATTCTGGATTTGAGACCAAACTGATATTGTAATCGAATCCGGTTCCGATTGGGAATGGACCGTCGGTATAAGATTGGAAGACCACGCCGTTGAAACCAGCATCATGTGTGCTGCTGATCCAATAGCCCTGATCGTTACCTCCAGCCAGCGAAATCACGACAATAAATTCACCCTGACTATCCAGGCAAATTTCGTTGACGTCTACCGAGAATTCCGGACACTCGGCTTCTGTAACCAGACCTCCGGAGTATAGCAGCGTTTCGCCAGAACCAGTGACCTGGAATACAAGCGTATTTCCATTAGCATCTACATCTCCCCCTGCGGCGAATTCGAAACCAGGTACCGTTTCGATAATTACTTTGTAGTATCCTGGCTCCACATCGTTGAAAGTGTAGTTTCCATCAGCATCCGTCTCCGCCAGTTGAATGATTTCATTGTCCGGGAAGTTGGTGAGTGTGACTAAAAGTCCCTCGTAGCCATCTTCCTCATCATCCTGCACCCCATTCTCGTTTGCATCAATCCAAACACTTCCAGCTACAGCGCCTTGCTCCGGCAGCTCCAGGCAGTCTGCAATGTTATTGTTATTGCTATCAGTATCAGGCTGACCACATCCGCAGTCACCGGCTTCTGTTTTGTTAGCATCGAATGGGCATTCGTCGATGCAGTTTGGCGTGCCATCGGCATCGGAATCCACTGAGTTTGGTTCCAGGCCGGTATTGCCACCAACGCAATCTCCGCAGTCATCTATAAATGCGGTTCCATTATCGTCGCCGTTGCAATCGCCACAGGTACCTTCCTCTTGCCCACAGCCACACTGTCCTGGTTCGGTCTTGTTCGGATCGCCCGGACATTCGTCAATACAGTTGGCAGTGCCATCATTGTCTGCATCATCATCAGCAACTCCGCAACCACAAACACCGGGTTCGGTCTTGTTGGCATCAAATGGACAGTTGTCTTCGCAATCGGCTACAGAGTCCTGATCGGTATCGGTGTCGGCAGTGCCACAACCACAGATGCCTGGCTCTGTCTTGTCTGCATCTTCAGGGCAGCCATCATCGCAGTCGAGGGTACCATCGTTATCAGTATCTACTGTATTGGGTTCTAAACCTGTGGTGCCACCAACGCAGCTTCCACAATCGTCGAAAAATGCTGAGCCTGCAGGTACTCCTGCACAGTCCGCACAGTCTCCCTCTTCGAAGCCACAACCACATACACCTGGATCTGTTTTATTCGGATCATCGGGACAGCCGTCGTCACAGTCGGCAGTTCCATCATTATCGCTGTCAGCATCGGAGCTTCCGCAGCCGCAGAGGCCTGGTTCGGTTTTGCCTGGATCGTCCGGACAGCCATCATTGCAATCGAGTGTACCATCGCTATCAGAATCCGAAGTATCGGCTTCGAGGCCAGTATCACCACCTACGCAAGTACCACAGCCATCAACGAAGGCAGTACCATTATCCACGCCATTACAGTCCTGACATGTACCTTCGGCAATTCCACAACCACAGGCTCCCGGATCTGTTTTATTTGGATCATCCGGACAACCGTCTATACAGTCCACCGATCCGTCACTGTCCGCATCCGCAGTATCCGACTCACCACAACCACAAATGCCTGGTTCTACCTTCGCCGCATCATCGGGACAGCCATCATTGCAATCTGCTGTTCCGTCTGCATCAGAATCGGCATCACTGTTTCCGCAGCCACATTGACCTGGTTGCGTCTTGTTAGGATCTTGTGGACAAGCATCATTACAATCTGCTACGTCATCATTATCCGAGTCTACATCTGAACTTCCGCAACCGCAAACTCCCGGTTGAATTTTATTTGGATCAAGCGGACAGAGATCATTACAATCTACCGTTCCGTCGCCATCTGAATCTGTAGTAAATGGTTCCTCGCCAGTGGTACCACCTACGCAGTTCCCACAATCGTCAAAGAAAGCGGCACCGTTTACGACTCCTGCACAGTCTGAGCAGTTGCCTTCCACGAATCCACAGCCACATTCACCTGGCTGGGTCTTATTCGGATCGTCCGGGCAGCCATCATTACAGTCGGCAGTACCATCACTATCTGAGTCAGTGTCGGCACTTCCGCAACCGCAGATGCCAGGTTCCGTTTTATTGGCATCATCAGGACAGTCATCATTACAATCAAGTGTACCATCTAGATCGCTATCTGTGGTATCTGCTGTAAGGCCAGTTGTACCCCCCACACAGGTGCCACAACCGTCTACAAACGCCGTACCGCCAGAAACACCTGCGCAATCATTACAGCTTCCTTCCGCTGCACCGCAACCACAATCTCCTGGTTCGGTCTTGTTTGGATCATTAGGACAATTATCGTTACAATCAGCTGTAGAGTCATTGTCTGAATCGGTGTCGGCAACACCACAGCCACACTCGCCTGGAGCCGTTTTATCGGCATCGTTTGGACAGCCATCGTTGCAGTCGGCAGTACCATCACTATCACTGTCTGTATCAGCGATGCCACAACCACAGATGCCTGCTTCTGTTTTATTGGCATCATTCGGGCATCCGTCATTACAATCGAGTGTACCATCGTCATCGCTGTCTGTCGTATCAGCGGTTTGTCCCGTCGTTCCTTCTACGCAAGTTCCACAGCCATCAAGGAATGCTGTGCCACCGCTTACGCCTGCACAGTCTGTACATGAGCCTTCAGCAACTCCACAGCCACAATCACCGGGAACAATTTTGTTAGGATCATCCGGGCAGCCATCGTTGCAATCGAGTGTGCCATCGTCATCAGTATCAGTAGTATCAGCAGTTTGACCGGTTGTGCCTCCTACACAGGTACCGCAGCCATCAATAAAGGCAGTACCACCGGGAGTGCCATTACAATCGCTGCACGTTCCTTCTGCTACTCCGCATCCGCAGGCACCGGGTTCTGTTTTATTGGCATCATTTGGACAGCCATCATTACAGTCGGCTGTTCCATCACTGTCGCTATCCGTATCTGCTACACCGCAGCCACATTCTCCCGCTTCTGTTTTATTGGCATCATTCGGACAGCCATCGTTACAATCAAGTGTACCGTCATCATCGCTATCGGTTGTATCTGCAGTAAGTCCGGTTGTGCCTCCTACGCAGGTTCCGCAGCCATCAATGAAAGCGGTTCCACCTGGAGTACCATTACAGTCGCTGCCACAACTACCTTCAGCAATTCCACAGCCGCATGCTCCTGGTTCTGTCTTGTTTGGATCGTCCGGACAATTGTCGTTACAATCTGGAGTTCCGTCTGAGTCGGTATCGGTATCGGCGGTTCCACAGCCACACACTCCCGGAGTTATTTTATTGGGATCATTCGGGCAATCGTCATTGCAATCCAGTGTACCATCATCATCTGTGTCGGTAGTATCAGCAGTGAGACCAGTGGTGCCTCCTACACAAGTACCGCAGCCATCTGTAAATGCTGTACCACCTGGAACTCCTGCGCAGTCAGCACAAGAGCCTTCCGCAAATCCACAGCCGCAGGCACCCGGCTCCGTTTTGTTAGGATCATTGGGACAATTGTCCAGACAATCTGGAGTATCATCTGAATCAGTATCCGTATCGGCGACACCACAACCACATAATCCTGCAGTCGTTTTATTTGGATCATCAGGACAGCCGTCAATACAGTCTGCTGTTCCGTCACTGTCGCTGTCTGTATCGGCATTGCCACAGCCACAGTCACCCGGTACTGTTTTGTTTCCATCAGTGGGACAAAGGTCCGTGCTGTTTGCTACATAGCCCGCTGGCTGAGTACAGCTGCTTTGCGTGTCTGCCGCATCACCAGCTCCATCGTTATCCGTGTCGGCATACCAAGTTGGTATTGTTTGATCTGTATTCGGTGTATTGGGGCAATTGTCAAGACAATCTACAACAGTATCACTGTCCGCATCATCATCACTGACATTGAAAGAGTAACTGCAAGTTGGGCTGACCTCCAGACAAATCGTGGAGTTAACTGTTTCGTAGTTACTAAGTGTTGTTGGAAACGAAGGTGTTACCAGCGAACCCAGATCACTAGTCAGCAAACTCATGGAATGCACACAATAATCGCCTGCCGGAAGACCAGAGAAAGAAGTTCCGGAAGTGCTTACATCCAACACATTAGTAGATGTACCATCAGTGAGTACATATGCATTCGTGTAGGAAGCCCCGGGATCTGAACTGGCAGGGACATAGCTTGTGCTAAGTCCACTAACGCCTCCAAGTGGACATTCGTCGGTACTTGCAGCATTTACTGTTCCTGCAGTAGCGTTGCAAGTGACACCAACAAAGGTTCCATCTACACAGATATTGTCCAGATAAAGCGGTTGCCCGAGATAGTCTTCATTTGTGGAGACTCTAAAACGAACCAGCAGTGTTCCCCCGGCATACGAATCCAGATTTCTTGTAACCGTCTCCCAATCGTTACAGGTAGAAGGCGCCCATTCGCTAGCTATATTTGGTGCAAATACCGTAGGTAAACCTGTATCGTCTGAGGCACTGTATACTGAAGTCCAGCTAAGACCGCAATCACCAGACACACCTACGTCCAGTAAGGTGGAATAGTTAAGATAAGAAGCGGAATAGGCCCGATCGAAAGAAAGCGAAGCAGTTGAATATGCGCTCAGGTCAAAGACCGGGGAGATCAATTCATCAACAAAGTTGCTTTCCAGGAATAGGTCCCAGGTGTTTATATAGATGGCATCATTTCCGTTATTGGCAGTACAACTGCTATTTGATGTAACCTCGAAAGTTACGTCCGAGTCTGGATTGTTGATCACCCATCGCGAATCCAATGATCCTGATTCTGAAGTCTCACAATATTCCAAAGAAGATTCCGGGCTATTAAAAGAGAAGTCTCTACAGATATCATCGTTAACTGTATACTGGTCTTGTCCTCCGTTTGGAGAGCTGGAGTATACAAAGATGTTGTGGGTTCCTGAGCTGTAACTAATCGGATTGAGCGTTACCGTAGTAGTAGCACCAGTTGCAAGAGAACCAGTCCACGGGAAACTTTGCACATTGATACCATCTAGCTCCACATTGATGTTGAGGCTGGTCAGTGTAGCAGATCCGTTGTTCATGATAGTTACTACAGGAGCGGTGCTTCCGGAGCAAACGACATTATCCGTTCCGGATACTGCGATGACAGAGGCGTCCAAATTACTAAATGGCAAACAACCCTCTGAAACCAGCAAACTGGATCTTTGGCCCAGAATATTAAAGCGCATTCTTGCTGATTGTCCTTGTGAAAATGCTGCCCAACAAATCCCAGTATAGTCCATGTAGTTTTCGAACATGTCCGGCTGATCACCAATACCTCCAGAGGCCACCGGACGATAGGGATTTCGAACGTCTAGATCGTCATCATCAGTAACGCAGCTATTTGTTGGGTTGGAACAGCTTTGGCCACCTGTCCCAAAAACATTCTTGGGTGGAGTATCGCATACCAGGTCTCCATCCTGGAGACAATTATTATTCGTACAACCGTCGAACACGTGACGAAGACTGAAGTAGTGACCCACTTCGTGCACAATCAGCCCAGCATTAAAAGTAATGTCGGGTGCGCTTAAGTAGATTGCATCAAGGTCGTTTAAAGTGTCAAATATCCACACACCTCCAATCGCTTCGCCTGTGGAGCTGATAGACTCCAGGATATACATATTCATGTAAGAACTCTTATCCCAATCGTATGGGTAAGCACCTGCACCTGCCGAATTGGCTTCCATATCGGCGTCCGATACATTATGCCTCGTTACACCATCAGTCGCAAGTCCACCTGGGTCTCTGGTTGCCAGGCAAAGTTCAATCTTGGTATCTATACCGCTGAAAGGATTGGTAAAAGAAGCTCCGCTTGTGTGTCTAAGCAGTGAATTTGCCCCTGAAATATAGCTTTCTAAGGTGGCTAAACTGGGATTCTCGGTGGAACCCAGAGCACGACCTTCGTGCACCACATGTATCACTACAGGTATAGTCAAAATCTGGTCTGAAGAGGGACAGGCGTCTGATGGTCCCCGCATGATTGCCGTGCTTCCGGGAGACTGCATTTCCTTACGGTAAGCTTTTTCAAATTTCTCGTTGATCAGACGGAAAGCCTCATCGGATTCCAAAACTGCCTTGAATAGGGCGTCTGAGGGACAATTGAATGAAGGTTTGGTACTACTTTCTTTGATATTGCTGATGTGTTCTTGTGCCGGAAGGGCACAACACAGCAAGGCGAACAAAATCGCAATACAATAGGTGCGTTTCATCTCTTTAGTAGGATTTACGGGTTATGCAAAATGATGCCAAGTGTTCCCAAAGGTCCAAAGATACCTCTAATGCGCCATTTCCTTGTGACCATTTCAACAATCCGTGTCATTAAGTCTTATTGATTACAGAATGACACGATAACAAGAACAATGTTTCACTATCAGGCAGCGCTCATTGGCTACCAGGTAAAGGGGTGCCTTCTCAAGCGCAAGATAAGCAAAAGCATGCACATCTACTGACTTACAATTTAAGCCAGTTATTTATAACCCTTGGGTACAATAACTCTGAGACTGGCTGGAATGATATCAAACTGGACTGGAGTTTGGCCGATTAGCTCACCATCCATTTGGAGAAATACATCTTCTTCAGAAGATATGCGAATACTACTACAGCGCAGAGTTTCAACTTTAGGATGCTTGACAAAAGTCCCGTTGTAAAGATTGCGCAATTCCAAAATTGCTTCCATCTTGGTCAGGTTGCCAAGTATACTCACATCAAAGAGACCATCGTTCGCTATTGCTGAAGGAGCGATTTTCATGCCTGCGCCGTAGTACTTACAAATTGCCACAGCAACTGTAAAAATGCGAGTAGAAATGATTCTGTCTTCCACCTCGATCCTCACCTTGGGCAATTCATAATTTAGCAGCCCCCTTAACAATCCGGTGAAGTAAGAGTATTTTCCCAGGCCCTTTTGGCTCAGGTACTTTTGGGCCACAAACGCATCAAAACCCATACCCGCAACATTGAGAAAGAACCGTTGGATATACTCCTTTCCATGGAAAAAGCTTGCTCGGCCCACATCCTGCAAATACTCCTTGCCACTGGTGAGCAAATCAATAGCTTGCTGCCAGTCAAGAGGAATTTTCATCATGCGCGCCCAATCATTACCTGTGCCTAGTGGTAACAATGTCAGCAGTACCTCCTGCGTTTCAACCATTTTTTGATTGAACAGCCCATTTAAAACTTCGTTGTAAGTACCATCCCCTCCAGCTACAATGACCTTGCGGTATCCATCTTCAATGGCCTTAGTGATTAGTTCGCTCGCATGTCCAGCATAGGTTGTAAATTTTACTCGAAACTCACATTGCCTTTGCGTCAAGTAATTATGGATGTATCCCCATTCCTCTTCGGTCGCATTTCCACCGGAATTCGGATTTGCTATGATGAACCATTTGTCTTTACTCTGCATGGAACCGTAATTTCATTAGCGCTTTTAGGAGTCAGCAATGAGGTTTAGTGCGCTTTCTCCTTGAATTGCATATCGTGCAATTGTTTGTAATGCTGATCCAGAGCCAGCAACTCTTCATGGGTGCCCTTTTCTAGTATCTCACCTTTATCCAGCACGATTATTTGATCTGCATTCTTAATCGTGGAAAGCCGGTGTGCTATGATAATGCTGGTACGGTTTTCCATTAGCTTCTCAGTCGCATGCTGGATCATGATCTCAGTCTCGGTGTCAATGGAGGACGTGGCTTCATCCAAAATCAGAATGCGAGGATCAAAGACAAAAGTGCGTACTATAGATATGAGCTGCCTTTGCCCCATCGATAATGTCGCCCCTCTTTCCCTCACATCATATTCATAGGCTCCAGGAAGCTTCATGATAAAATCATGAGCCCCAACAGTCTTTGCCGCATCAACTACCGCATCCATCGTAATATTGGGATTTCGCAAAGTGATATTTTCGAGAATGCTTCCGGTAAATAGAAACACATCCTGAAGGATCACACCAATGTTGGAGCGAAGAAAAGATCTATCATAATCATTAAGATCTATACCGTCCAGGTATACTGCTCCTTTTTGAATATCGTAGAATCTTGTCAATAGATTGATCACAGAGGATTTGCCTGCTCCGGTGGCCCCTACCAGGGCCAGCATCTTGCCTTTTTCTACTTCAAAAGACACACCCTTGAGTACCATATCCACCGCATTGTATGCGAACCAGACATCGTCGAACTTAATCTGCCCCAGCACCTCATGCTGGTCGATGGTGCCCTTATTGCTGATCTTTTCTTCGGTATCGAGAATCTGAAAAACCCGATCAGAGGCCACTAAACCCATTTGAAGTGTGTTGAATTTATCTGCCAGCATGCGCATAGGGCGAAACAGCATTCTTATATACAGCATGAATGCCACAAGCACCCCAATTGAAGCACGCTCCTGCAGTACCTGTTGTGCGCCAAACCAGACTAGCAAAGCCAATGCCGAGGCTGTAATGATCTCGATTACCGGAAAGAAAATCGAGTAGTACCACACCGTATCAATATTGGCTTCTTTATACTTCTCGTTGATCTCATTAAATCGGCTCATCTCCTTTGCCTCTGCACTAAATA
Source organism: Chitinophagales bacterium (assembly GCA_020629005.1). Lineage (GTDB taxonomy): Bacteria > Bacteroidota > Bacteroidia > Chitinophagales > UBA2359 > JAHDDV01. Next base: position 6,168 of record JAHDEE010000083.1, on the reverse strand, counting down.
TCTGAACCACCCCCATACCACTTATCCGCTCTTGAAGAAAGGTATTCATGTCTGAGACTTTGTTACGAATCTCCTGATAGGCGGCCTTTATTTTCTCTTTGAAGATGTAGGTAGCATAGATGAAAAACGGAAAAGTGCATAAGCAAACCAATGTCAACTTCCAATTGGTGTAAAACATGATTGCCAGCACCATAAAGATGGTCAGCAGATCGGCCATTATCGTGATAAGTCCCTGGGAAAAAACATCGTTTATTGCCCCGACGTCATTAATCGTCCTTGTAGTAGACTGGCCGATAGGCGTAGTATCAAAATGCCGCAATCGCAGACTTGTAATATGGTTGAAAACCCTTACCCGCAAACTGCAAATAACCGACTGCCCCAGCAAGTTAGTCGTGAATATAAAGAAGTAGTTGAACACTACCGTGATCGCCAATACGGCGATCAACAAAAAGGTATTGAAAACCAGCCCATTGTAATCCGCAACCATTATGTACTTGTCAATGGTTTGCTGGATAATAAAGGGACTCGCAGGCTTGAGAACAGCCAGCAGAATAGCGAGTACCGACGCAATTACAAATGTAAGCCGATAAGGCCAGGCCAGGGCCACTACTCGTTTGAATAGCTGCCAATCTACCATATTACTTGTCATCGTGTTCGCCATGCGCAAGTCCCAAAAGTACGCTTTACTTTCTACAAAATTGAGATATCAGCGTCACGGAATCCACTACTTACTTACTCAATAGGCGAATATTTAGCCCAAACTTCCGATTTGTAAAATGCATTGAAATGCCACCACTCGTTTGGTATCGTGTGAAAGTTGATTTTGCGCATGGCTGCACGTAGAATCCAGCGATTTTTTTGCTGTTGCATCGTGAGTTTGCCACTTTGTCGAAGCCGCTTTTCATGCCGAAGTTCTGCCAACTCACCAAAGTGGTCGAAGTCCGTTCCCATGTCAATGGGTGTTCCGCTTTCGTCACAAACAGTCAGATCAACTGCCGCTCCATAGGTATGCAGCGCATTTTTACTCGGCGTTGCCACATATCGCTGCTTTGGGGTGCCATACAAAGAAAGAAACAACTTCTGCTGAACATGCCGAGGACGTGTAGCATCCCAAACAAGCAGCCGGTAGGTAGGATGTTCCTTTCTTAGCTCAGCCTGCGCCTTCACGAGCATTTCGGCAACTTCTTTCTGGAAATAGGCTTTGTCAAAACCCTGATACAAATCCTCTTCCCAAACATTATTGGTGCTGCCATATCGCAAATCTACCCGGATACTGGTATCAAGGTCGTGGATATTAACCAGGTTGTTGAGCAGGAATAGCTCTTCCAGATAATGTACAGGCTTAGGGAACGCAGCCAAAGTATCGGGTGCAAGCGGCGGAGCCTGCTCTGCAATAGCTGCACTATCAGCCAATTGCTCTTGAATTGGCAACTTTGTCTTCTCAGTATTTCCAGCAGAAAAAAGGCGAGCTACAAGCATACCAAGAAAAGGCATGACAAATAATGCCAGACTACATAGCAGGATCGGAAACCATTTGCTTTTTGTCAAGAAACAGGGGTTTTGGCGAAGGGGCAGCAAGTATTGGAGGCTGTGAAAACCATTTGATTAGACCCAATCCCTTGTTGCAAAGGCAAATTTAACAGCTTTTATTTTTTCTTTTTCTTCTTCTTGCCCTTCTTGCCGCTCTTGTCCTTCTCTACTTTCAGGCGCTTGAACAATTTGCCAAAACTAAGCAGTTCGCTGACGCTGCTAACTTTCACTCTTCCCATCATGTAGGCAAACTGTGGCTTGGTCTCCCCGTACTCCAACTTTTCGTACACCGTGTCTTTCGTTTTGACAGTGCACTTTGGCACTCCTACCAAGCCTTCTGTTACCAAACACTCGTCTTTGCTGATGGCCACCGTAAACTGCCCTCCGTTATCGCCCTTGATATCCAGATGCACGACCGTTTCATAACCCACTGGCACTTCATCAGGCTTAAACCTCGATTCCAGATTCTCAATAATTTCTCTTGCCGTTTTTCTTTTCATGTTAGCTCACTGGGATGATATTCAAAATTGCTTTCCCTCTTAGAATATACAAGATGGGAACTTGCCACGTTCTGTGCAAGCTCAGATAAGCACATTGACGGTTTTCTGTCTTTGAAGTGCGCTACAATCAGCAAGCAATCCCAACTTAACGCGAAGGAGTGTCGGTGCAAAGTAGCCGGGGGCGAAGGGGAAATGAGGGGTGCAGCTGCTGTGGCGACTGCATGGCCTATGGTAGCTCGGAGCTTGCCGGAGAGATGCCATAGGCCTTGCAGGAGCAAGCAGATGCGCCCCGAATTGGAACGAAGCACGCGCAAGCCGGTACCACGACCGGGTTTCGTTGCGCTCCGTTTTTTTTGAGATTTGAGATTACGGATTACGGATCACAGATTAGAGATATTAGCTTGAATATTTACGGCTTTGTCAGTCCATGAATGGCCAGAACGGACCAGCCAGCAATAAAGAACAGTCCGCCAATCGGTGTAATGGGGCCGATGATCCACAGCATGGGAATTAGTCCTGCTTTACTGAGGGTAATCCAATACAGGGAGCCGCAAAATAATAGTATACCCACCAGAAATAGCCAGAAGGCCAAACGTGTTTTTGATGTGGGTGCAGAGCCCGAAAGCGCTATCGCAAACATGGCCAAAGTATGGTAGAATTGGTAGCTAATGCCTGTCTGATAGGCACTTAGCTGAGAGGCTTCAAGGTAATTCTTGAGTGCATGTGCGCCAAAGGCACCAAGCACAACGGCAGCCATCCCAAATACGCCGGCTATAAAGACAAATTTGTTTTGCATCCTTTGATTATATAATCTTAGCTTTGTAGGCCTCTCCGGAGGTTTCCATTTTTTTGATTAAGTGACCTTAGCAGATGAAGAAATTATTATTGGGCATAGGACTAGTAATAATTATTGCTTATCTATTTACCAAATTCTTTGTTGGAATTCCACTTTCTGTGGGCATACTGCCTCAAAGCTCCATTATGAGTTTTGAGATCAAGGACGTGTCTGCTACACTTAAAAGAGCGCGCGGTAAACAATTCTGGAACACCCTGGGGCACCTGGAGTTCATCCAGCAACTGGAATATCGGCTTTCTGTTTTGGATAGCACTATATTTCAGGAGAGCATGGGCAAGTACCGGAACGTAAATGTACTGACTTCGCTGCACTATGCCGGACTGGAACAATACGACTATCTCTTTGCTGTAAACAAGCGAAGCATTTCGGGTCAAATCAATACTCTGGTGGACCAGCTGAAAGATAAGAACTATGAAATACTGGTAAACACTTACAGGCAACGGCAGATTTTTACGGCTAACTTGCCAGAAATCAACGAGCGTCTCTCCTTAGTGGAGATTGACGAGTACATATTTATGAGTTTTCAACAAACCCTGGTCGAAGATGCGGTTGGGCAATTGGCGGATGGCATCAACCTTTATTATTCGGAAGGCTTTAATGAAATACACAAGAAGAACATCAGCAAACGGGGAATTCCGATTTATGTCAATGCCAGTAACATCCCCCTCATGGCCTCGGCCTTTATGGATGATCAGCATCTGAATAGCTTCGCTAAAGTGGCCGACATCTATAAGTGGATGAAATTTGATCTGGAGCTGAAGGATAATGAAGTAAAGATCGACGGCTATTGCACACTGGCAGATAACAACGTATATCAGAACGCTTTGCTGGACAATAGTTCGGCTGTAAGTCCTACAATTGGCGATGTGCTACCAGAGAATATAGCACTTATGGCCTATCATTCCGCCTCCGATTTCGAGCCAATCTACAATAAGCTCGAAGAGAAGCAACCTACTTTTGAGCAATATATTCTGCCCTGGATGGGTGAGGAATGGGCATACGTGATGTTGGAACCACTCAATCAAAACTACGCAGAAAAAGGCCTGATCGTAATCAAAGCAAAAAATGCGCTCAATGCCAAGGCCCAGCTGGGAGAGCTGGCAGCCAATGCAAACCGTAGTGAATCAGCAGCTGCGATGGGCACCAGCAATATTCGTTACCTCGGCAGCAGCAGTGCGGCTAAGGTTTTGTTTGGACAAGAGGTAGCCAAGGCATTTGAGCATTCTTACTATTCTATTGTGGGTGACTATGTGATCATCGGCGCTCACTCTGGTTCAATGGGCATGTGGGAATCCGAGAATCTTCAGTCTCCCCGACTTGCTGATAAACCTGCTTATCAAAAATTTCTGGGCGACAGGCTGGGCAATACCTCCTGGATGTATTATGGACAGACAGAGAATATGCCAGCGCTGATAGGAGCACATGCGCGCCCGAGCTTCCTGCAATATCTGGAATCTCATATCAGCATCTACAATCGAATCACTCCCATGGCCCTCACCTTTAGTCCCGAACGAAGAGGTATCAGAATGAGGGGCAGCTTTGGTGATCTGCAAAACTTTCAGGACAAGGATGCAAACCTGATTCTCAATGTTCCGCTAGCCGATAAGGCAGCCATGGCACCTCAAATTCTGGAAAACCCAGTCAATGGACAAAAGGACATTTTTGTGCAGGATGCCTCCAACATTATCTATCTGATTTCGCAAAACGGAAATATCATCTGGAAGCAGCAACTTAGCGAGAAGGTCATTAGCGATGTTTTTCCGATCACACTCTATGGTGGCGACAAGTCCCAATTGCTATTCAATACAAGCTCCCAGGTCTTCCTAATGGCACGCGAAGATGGATCGCCTCAAGCTAGCTATCCTATGAAGCTAAGTTCGCCGGCAACTGCGGGACTATGCGTGGTAGATTTTGATAGCAATAAAGAATATCAGTTTTTTGTGCCCTGTGAAAACCGCAATGTATACGGTTACCAGGTGACCAAGCAGCCATTGCCCAACTGGAACCCACTTGCCAATGCACGCAAACTGCAGTTTCCAATCCAACATATGAAACTTGCAGGAGCGGATTACCTGATTGCCTGCGATATGATCGGTGGAATTACACTTTACTCTCGCACAGGACAGGCAGTGCTTCAGCAGAATTTGCCCGCGAGCTTTCTCCGACAGCCTGCCATTTCCGTTAGTGGTGAAACGGCACGCATTGTCGGCCATGCAAGAGATGGCATGACCTACCGCCTTAGCCTCTCCAGCCAGGAGACGGACATCGTCGCTTATCAACACAGCAATGTCACCGATGCCGATCATTTCTTCACGGCAGATTTGCTTGGTGGCACTGAGCCTGAAGTTGTCTTTTTTAGCAACGGAGATATTGCCGCCTTTAGCGAAGAAGGCCCCGAGCTAATCGGCATAATGGACGAAGACAATCAGCGCACTCGAATCTTCCCGGTGCAGTTGGCAGGCAGAAGCAATTACAATATTGGTGCGCTCATGAAGTCTAGAAGTGAGCTTTATCTCTTCACAGATATTGCTACCATACACCCAAGCTTCCCGATCAAAGGCAGCACGCCCTTCGTGATTACCGACCTGAGCAATACCAACGAAAATGTTCTAATCACCGGTGGGCTGGACAACAACCTACTCGCTTACAAAATACGCTGATGGATTTCCCTTTGCTGCCCTTTCATCAATCGGCAATGCAACATTCCGAGCGCATCGCAATCCGCGATCAAGACGGTACCTGCACTTATGCCGAATTGCTCAACAGGGCCATTTCACTAGCCGCACAGCTATTAGACGGCCATCAAGATCTACAACAGGTGCGGGTCGCCTTCATTAGTCCATCCTCTCGTGACTATGTAATTATGCAATGGGCCATCTGGCTGGCTGGTGGTCTTGCAGTCCCACTCTGCGTGCGCCATCCCCTGGCTGAAATGCAATACGTAATCGAAGATTCGCAATCAGAAAAGTTGCTCGTTCATCCTACTTTCCAAGAACAATTAGAACCTTTCCAAGCACTGCCTCAACTGCAGTGGATCAACTATAATCCAGACTTAGCAAATCAGAAAAGCAAGCTCCCCCCTATCGATCCGAATCGCCGTGCGATGATGCTATACACCAGCGGTACCACTGCTCGTCCCAAAGGCGTGGTTAGTACACACAGCAACATCCATGCACAGGTAAGCACACTCACTAATGCCTGGCAATGGACTCATGAAGACCACATCATACATGTGTTGCCATTGCACCACACACATGGAATCATCAACAAACTCTGCTGTGC
>JAHDEE010000082.1 GCA_020629005.1 Chitinophagales bacterium | reverse complement strand
CCAGGGGCCATGATATCTATAGCAGAACCAAAATTGCTAAAGCCAGTAATCTCATTATCCTCATTGGTCGCGCCCACACTGATTACATGCTCATAGGATGCGGGATACATAGGTGTTGCTACAGCATCGTTTCCAGCTGCGGCTATGCAGGTGATTCCTTGCTCATTTGCCAGATCAAATAGTGTCTGATAAGTCTCCGAATACACAGCCCCGCCCCAGGACATGCTGATCACATCCGCTCCGGCAGCAATGGCATAAGTAACTCCTTCCAGGCCATTTGGAAGCGAAGGAGTACAAGCACCATTCGGAGTACATTTCACAGCCATTATTTGGCTCCGAAACCCAACACTAACAACACCCAAAGCATTGTTGGTTTCAGCAGCCACAATTCCAGCCACATGCGTTCCATGCGTAAAGCAATTATCCGCTGCTATCGCCAAATCAGGATTCGGATCATTATCATTATCGGCCGCATCCCAGCCATTCACGTCATCGATGTAGCCATTGCCATCATCATCCAGGCCATTCCCTGCCACCTCTCCAGGATTGATCCATAATTGTCCAGACAAATCCTCATGGCTCAATAGCACTGCATCATCAACCACCGCAATGATTGGTGCTTCTGTGCAAGCGAAACCATCAAAATCGCAGCTTCCCCCAGTCAGTAAATCTAAAGCTTGTGGTGCATTGGTATTTTGAAATGCCCACTGTTGAGAATACAAGGGATCATCAGGTGTGCAAAACGTTTGATAGTTTGGTACTCGCTCCGCATACATTACATAGGGCAAAAGCTGCATTTCCTCCACCAGCTGCTCAGCCTGGCCAGCCGCCTCAAACTCCAGCCGATAAATTCCGTTTAGAGCCGGATGACGCCATTGAAAAGCTTTTTCAATTCTTCTTGCCTCATACCTTGTCAAAACCTCTAAGAAGCCAACAAAATCTGTCCCCAGCAAGGTATTGGCAGCCCTATCATCAGACCTCCAGGTGACATCGCAATCACTATCCAGCTCAAAAAACAGAGCACCCTGCTGGTAGTCCTGTTCGCCTCCCGCCGCAGCCAAACAATCCCCAGCCATCCCCAGACCACAAAGTCCGAGGAAAGTAATCAGTAAATACTTGCACAACAGATAGCAACGCATAATAGGCATTAGTTAAAAATAATACTGCTCTGCCATACTTACAAGAATCAAAGATTACACCTAATGCTGCTTCGTCATACTATTTGGAGCGAAACCAAGCCCCTCAAGAACCTGCAGTCCCGCTCTCCGTTGCAATTCAGGGTGCATCTGCCTGCTTCCGCTCGGCCACTGTGGTCTCTCCCAAGGTCGAGCCCACATTGGCCGGCTACAGCCACGGCAGCTGCACCCTTCATTTTCACTTCGATCGGGGCTATCCTTCCACTGCCCTCTCCCAAGGTGATCCATTGCTCGGCTGTGTGCCCATCAGTCAAATAGACTGTGATATTGTAGACAGCCTCGAATCTTTGAGTTAAAGGATAGAGAATCAATAACTGTCCATCTTGACTTGCTATGTCGCAAAGCCGCGCTGATTTGTGGCTGACCGACGAGCAGCGAAGAGTGACAGTACTGGAAGCCAGCTAAACTATACAGCAATTTGGGCGCAAGGCACTAGGCAGGAGGGAGTTTAGAGTACAGAGACTTGAAGGGGCTCCAATTCCCTCCCTGCCAATCGAATAGATCAATTAACCCCTTCAAAAGCTGAATGCGCTGCCCATTCTTGGTAACTACATAAGGACTCCAGGAATCATAGGAAGACCGATACAACATTTCCCATTCCCCTCCTTTCTCATTAATCAAGGTTAGCCCCATGTAGGCTAGTAAAGGAAGAAATGTGTTATCCGCAAAATCAGCGGTGATGATTTGTCTGTAAAAGTGCTTTTCTAACTTTGGAAAAGATGCGTCAGTAAATGTCAATAGACCTTCCGGGGCATTGATCAAAGTGGGCAATCGTTCAGCCAATTCTTTTGCCATGTTAGGAAATTCCTTTCCATAGGGATTGCGTCCACACATAGACATTGCAAAATTGGGGTCATGATACTTTCCTATACTCTCCGGAATCCCCTTCAACTGCAGAGGTATACGCCGTCTCTCATCAAGCTTTTGGTAGTCAGACATGCTCTGGAAAAGCCTGTATGGATAAGACCATTGTTCTTTATACTCAATCACATCACCATCAGGACCGATATAGACTTCATCTGCATCGGTGGCAAAGTCTGCTTTGTTCAATTGTTCATATACGCTTCTCATACAGCGCCCTTCAAGTTCCGGGATTTCGAAGTAGTAGACTTTGTCTCCTCCTGGTAAATACTCAATTCCCTTCCGAGGTAATGTGTGAGATACGTGCTTAACGATTTGAAACGCACCACCTTCCAAAAGGTAGCTAAAATAGTGCTGCTTATCCGCAAATACGGCGCCTGACTTCCCTATTTGAATCACCTTTCCATCATCGAGAAGAAAAGCTTTTATTGGTTCGCCACAAGGAATTGGACGGCGAAAGTCAAGCATTTCCTTCCCATTACCCTCTTCTAATAGTTCTTTGGCTTCCCACCGTTCCCATCGTTCTATTCTTCTCCGCATACAATATCAATTTCGCATTCTGCTTCAGCATCCGTGATGTAAACCAACCTCATTCTATATCTCAAAGTACTCTGATCTGCCGGTTTCGCTGCCACCCTCAAGCCACTCCCAGTTGAGCTTCATTACAATTTTACCATTGTCATTGCGACTCAACTTTGCCAGTGCCTTTCCGGCCTTCATTTTGCCATCAACCGTTTCGCAGTGGTAGTACATGTTGAGCTCAGCTGCTATTAGCTTACCAATCAGGTGCCCATGTCGAATTTCTCCTCCCTGGTAATCGGCCTTTACGGAATTGCCCTCTTGACTGTATTTGAAAATCGTTTCGAAATCTGCCGAACCACCTTTTGTGTTATCCACCAATCGAAAAGTCCTTCCTTGCAAATCATAGCCTGGGTCAATTGACTGATGGGGGGCTCCTGTTGTGGATATTTTTGCCTCTTCACCAAACTCGCTGCCAGGACCCTCATAGTGGATCTCATGTCGTTTCAATTGTTCCATCAAGTACCTTTTTTGAGCACGATCCCTAAACTTGTACCAGTCGTCAATGAGGTCATCCATGTAGTAGAGCTGATCCTTGAAGTTTCGGAAGGGCTTTCTGCCTTCAAGCACCGTCTCCAGCTTCAGTTTATGTTTTAGGTTTTCCACGCCCGCTGTAAAATCTTCCATCACACGATAGGAGGACCTTGAGTCCATCTTGTCAATCTTGATCAGGTCATCAATCTGGTCCTCCACTTCTTGTAAAGCCGCCTCCCAGGGCTCCGGATCGCCATAAAGGAGCATTTCTTCTGTTGGAACCGAGATCACTTTTCCTGTTTTCTTGTTGATATAGGTCACAAAACCTACATCAAGACTGTTTAGCACATCTGTAAAGCTTTCATCACTAAGTTGTACCATTGTGAACTGTTTTTCTTTCTATTGCTCTTACAATCACGAAATTATCGCTTTTTGCCCAGATATATCTAGTTGCACAATAAAATCAAAAGTACAATCAAAATTCGATTACAAACTTTTGTCTCCGCCAATTGTTATACCCGCATGACACATCTTAAGGAAGGGGACCAGGCGCCAGATTTTGAGGCGGTAGACCAAAATGGGGACCCAATCAAACTCAGTGACTTCAAAGGAAAAAAACTGGTCCTGTATTTCTACCCAAAGGACAATTCACCTACCTGTACAACAGAAGCCTGCAACTACAGAGACAATTACCAGTCACTGTTGAAGCAGGGCTATGCTGTTGTAGGCGTAAACGCAGATTCTCAGAAAAAGCATCAAAACTTCATAGAGAAGTTTGACCTTCCATTTCCATTGATCTCAGATCCAGACCGATTGGTGATCAACGCCTACGGGGTATTCGGGCCAAAGAAATTTATGGGGAAAATTAGTGACAGCATCCATAGAGAAACCTTTGTGATCGATGAAAAAGGCATGATCGAAAAGGTAATCCTAAAGGTCAAAAGCAAGATTGCGACAGAACAGGTACTAGACTAAGAGAAGTCCTTTTGCCAGAGTGAGTAAAAACCCAATTTGGAGTCTTCAACCGTCTCTGAGCGAAGTCGATCCGCCCGTTGAAGACGGACTACGGAGAATCTTGTTTCTGATACATTTACTGCTCATTACCAGCTCCGTAGTCCGCCAATAACGGGCCTTTCGGCTCCGCTCAAGGACCGTCATTGGCTACTGCATTAATTTGAGCAAAGTCCTTTTTCTGGCAGGCGAAATAGTTTTTACTCACTCTAGTGCTGTGGTATCTTTCTAGTCATTTTCATCAAACAAGCAGTAGGTCCCGGTAAAATGGTCGGGACCTACAGAGCCTATCGCTATGATGTGAGCGCTGAGTTGAATTTCTTTTCTGCTTCCTCGTTTGATCTTGTGTCGTTTTAGAATTGCATCGAAAGTCCTTTCCAGCTCGGCATTCACTTTCTCGCCATTGATGATTAGACCACTTTTTGCCAATTCAATCAAGACAAACTCTTCTCGTCCCTCCACTACATTATCCAGGATCAACTGTATGTAGAGATCCTCGTGCATTTGCTCACATTCATCGCCATTGTAATTCGCACTGTTTATGATAGGGACAACACCAGACTTGGGACGCTTTCGTACATCATCAGCAAAGTTGCGTAATTGATCGCCCTCATTGTCTATCATCTCCTCCCATTCCTCAGACTTCTCGAATAAATTGTGTCCATCTCCACCGGATGCCGAATCAAATGTGTCAGTTCCCCAGTCCGAAGCATCAGTCTCCATACCAAGAAGAGCAGAAGCTGGTTCATTTACCCTGTGCTGACCAGGCCCGGCAGTCCAGGTACCAACACCGTAACCGTTGAATCCTTCTTCACCAAAGTCGCCGGCTTTAATGTGGTTTCCATCCATTTCTATTCTTCTTTCCGGTCCGTAACCCACTGCGCTGGTTAGATCGCGGTACTTATGAAACAGCTGCTCAGGAAGAGGTCGCTCATTGACCAATATCTCGTCTACTCGTAGCTCGAGTGCTACAAAACTCCTCTTAGACCTTACCAGCTTATCTTCTATCAAATTGCTGTAGAGGCCCCGCTTCATGCGCTTGAGTTCTGCTCCGCTAAGTTCTCTTAATACAGTTGAACCAGTGGCTGAGACAACAGGGTTTTTATCAAATTCCGTGGTCTCTTTTCCTTGCTCTGCTATTGCTACTGTCGGGCTTAGGATTTGAGCAGCAGCATCCGTCTGTACCTGCCCTGCAGCAATACGGTCGAGACTCGCAGGAAGTTTCTGACCTGCCAGCAATGTTGCCAGTGATGCATGGTCTTGCGTCTCTGACGAGACCGATTTACTACTATCCTGACTCTGTAGGTCGGCATTTTCTGGCCAGATTGGCTGTTCCTTTTCAAGCTCGGAGAGCTGTCGGCTTTCGTCCGGGTCGAAATGTTGTTCTATCCGGATGTCATTCGGAATCGGTTGTTCTTGAGAATTGGTCTGCGGTTGTGTGGATATACTGACCGTGTACATCACTAAGCCAATTGCCACCGTGGCTGGAAGAGAAATCATAAGAAAGTTGTTTAGGTTTAAGAAATCTGTCCAACTACTTCCAAGTGATGATGTAACCGTACCGGCTGCGATGCCTTTGATCATTTTAGCGACCTGATCGGGCTTGAGTTCTGCAGGTGCTTTGCGCTGACTATCAAACAGCACCTCGTCTCTTTCTTTGTCCTGTTTCATAATGCAATAGATTTAAGTGATCCGATCAAAGAACCGACAGAATCAGTATGCTCTGCCAATAACTCCCTAAGCCGACTTCTGCCACGGCTTATTTTGGTCTTCACTGCTCCGACCGTTGTCTGTTGTATCTCCGCGATCTCTTTCATTGAAAAGCCACTGACCTCAAAGAGCACAAGGGCATCTCTCTGTTTTTCGGGCAGCTTGTCAAGCGTTCGATAGAGTAACTGGATGTCTAGCAGCACTTCCGGGGAAACTTGCTGCGCAAGCAGTCGCCGTGCATGACGCTCCGTCAACTCAGCTTTAAACCTTCGTTTCCTCCAGTTGCTGATGGATCGGTTTCGAGCCGAGCGGATTAGGTAATGGAGAAACCGTCCCCTTTGCTCAATCTGCTCCCAGCGCGAATAAGCTGAGAGGAGCACATCCTGCACCAGGTCCTCCGTATCCATGCGTCCGTAAGATAAGGCAGAGCAGTACCGCACAAAGGGCTCATGGCAAGCCTGATAGGCTTTCAGGAAGGCTTGTTGTTTCGGATCAGCCATACTTAAAAATAGTTGTTTCGAAGGGATAGTCGCAGGAGTAGGCAATAGGTTACAAAGGGAATAGAAATTTTTGAGCCAAAGGGAGTGTTTATAGTGCTACGGCGTAATGCAGTTGCAAAATAGCCCTGGGCGAAGTGGTATGAGGTGCCTGGCTGCCGTGGTGAGTGGCTGGCCATGGGGGCTCGGAGCTTGCCGGAGAGACCCCAGGGCCAGCGCACGAACAGGCAGACAGGTGCCGAGTACAAGCGGAGCACAGGTAGCCCGCTTACGCGCTGGTTATGCATTTCGCTTCAAAAAAAATTATGGCATGGATACCGCTTAAGTTTAAGCTTGGTCGGCCTTTAGTGAATTTCAAGATTAAATCTGTAAGTGAAGCCAATCTTTGCCATCTTTGTGTTGCGTATTTGAAATATCAAATTGAATAGATATGAATCCTGATCAGGCATCGATTAATGAGGCGAGAGAGTTGCTACTTACAAGAGATAGCGGTGTGCTATCAACTATTTCTGTGCAATTACCGGGTTTTCCTTTTGGATCATTGGTTCCTTATTCTACGGATGAGCATCAGTTTCCGGTGGTCTTGATTTCGGGTATTGCGCAGCATACACGCAATGTGCTTGCAGATCCCAAATGCTCGCTTACCATTGTTGAAGCGCAGCAGGGGCATGTGCAGGCGAAGGGTCGATTGACAATCATCGGATCTATGGAAATGCTGGGTGCCGGTGATGATGAGGTTAAGGAGAAGTATTACCGTTACTACTCGGAGGCCCGGACTTATCATAAGACGCACGATTTTGAATTTTACCGACTTCGACCTGTTCGCTATCGTTATATTGGAGGGTTTGGGAAGATATTTTGGATAGATCCGGCGCAGATGGCCAAAGCAAATCCGTTCTTCGGAGCGGAAGAGCGCGGCATGGTCATGCATATGAATGAGGACCATCAGTCGGCTATGCGGGCTTATTTGGGGCATTTTAGGAGAATCAAAGTTGGTAGCAGTGATGAACTGAGCATGGCTGGTTTGGACCAGCAGGGTTTTGATCTGGTGGTGAATAAACAAAAGGTTCGAATTCCTTTTCCGCGACCGGTGAATAGTCCTGAAGAGGTGCGGACAGCCTTGGTTGAGATGGCCAAACAGGCGCGTTCATGATTGAACCTATCGGGGCTCTGTTAGTTGATTAGATATCGTATTGAAGGGAGCAAAAGCTTACCTTTGGCTAAATCAATAAAAGTAATGCTATGTTTGATCTAGGAGGAATGAAAGAAAAAATTGAGGCGATCAAGAAGTCTCTGGACACTATTTACGTTGAGGCTGAGGCTGGGGATGGTGCTGTTCGTGTGACGGTGACGGCGAATAAGAACCTGAAGAATATCAGTCTTGATAAGGCTATTGTTGATCCGGAAGATATAGAACAGCTTGAAGACCTAATCACGGTGGCTACAAACCGGGCGATGGAAAAGGCAGAAGTGAAGGCTGCCGAAGAAATGAAAAAGGGCTATGATTCCATTATGCCTGGCCTGAGTAATATGCCAGGCATGGATGGATTGTTTTAGAGGTATCGGTTTGAGTCAGTGGTTCAGGATTTATTTGCTAAACTCCATTCGGTGAAGGGTCCCGTTTTCTTCCCGTTCGATTATGAAGGTATTTTTGTCTTGTTCCAATACTCTCCAGAGAATATTGACACCTGCTTCTCTTTCGGTAAACTCTGTGGCATCGCCGTCGATTCCCCAGTGAAAAACCTCATCACCATTGAGTGTGGCCAGCCAGGTTCCTTCGCAATAGCCGCCAATATCTTTGGTGGCATTGAACCAGACTTGCTCTCCGTCTTTGGCATTGACGGTAACACCGTTTGTGGTTTGCTCATTCAAATCAATATTCCAATGTCCGTCCAGAATCATCATGGGGCTGTGACCGCCGTCAACTGTTTCGATCAGGATTGGTGTACAAGCTGATAGGACTGCAAAAATCATTAGCAGCGAAAGACCCAGGAGAGGTTTGGGAAACGAAAGAGAATTGACTAGCTTCATTTCAAAAATATTTGGGGATGAGGTATTTGAGGCTTCTTCTGTGTTTGCTACTTGCTATCTTCTTTTTTGGTTCAGAACAAACAGCAGGCCAGAGCTATCAGCTGGAACTGGAAAAGAAGCGTAATGGCAAGATACGGCAATTCGACCTTGATGACAAGCTGTTTTACCGGCTAATCGGTGAAAATTCGTCGCAACAGGGTCAATTGACTGGGGTTGAGGAGGACGCGTTTTATATTGACGGCGAAAAAATCAATATCGAGCAGGTGTTATTTATTGGCAGGCAGATGCCATTGCGGCTTTTTTTGATTTTTGTGAGTGTGCCAATCATCATTATTGGGCTGGGTTGGACTGCCCTGGGCGGACTATTTGCTACTATCGGCATTCTCAGCACTCATTCCACCTTTTTCATTGGTGGATTGATGGATATTGCAGCGGGAGCAGCTATTACCACTACGTCTTCAATACCCTTAGCCTTCAGAGGCAAACAATACAAGGTCAATACGGGCTTTTATGAACTTCGAGCTGTTCCCATTGAATAATGAAAAAGCATAGGTTGTGACAGTACTTCATTTAAATGGCTTGAGTAAGAGCTATGGTCGTGTCAAGGCGGTGCAGAACCTAAGTCTGGACGTACCTAAGGGAACCGTATTTGGGCTTCTCGGTCCAAATGGAAGCGGTAAGACTACCACGATGGGGATGATTCTGGGTATTCTAAACCCCAGCTCCGGCAGCTATAGTTGGTTTGGTGAGGCACCTTCCGCTGCGCAACGTCGTAGAATTGGGAATTTGCTGGAAACACCAAACTTCTACCCAGATTTGAGCGCCATACAAAACCTTCGAATCAGCTGTCAGGTGAAAGAGGTGGATTACAGCCATATACAACGCTGCCTGGAAATGACAGGTCTATGGTCGAGGGCCAGAGATAAGGTAGGCACCTATTCGTTGGGGATGAAGCAGCGCATTGGTGTAGCGAATGCCTTGCTCGGCGATCCTGAGGTGCTGGTGCTGGATGAGCCTACGAATGGGCTTGATCCACAGGGTATTGCAGAAATGCGGGATTTGATTATTCGGGTTGGCAATGAGGGAAAGACCATATTACTGGCCAGTCATATTCTGGATGAAGTGGAGCGAACCTGCTCTCATGTAGCCATCTTAAAGAAGGGGCAATTGGTGGCTTCTGGAGCTGTTTCAGCGATAATTGGGGGAGGTATTCAGATCATAGTCAAAAGTGATGATTTGAGCCTGCTTGCCGCGGTTTTGGAAAAAAATCCGATGACCAGTCAGGTACAAAAGAGTGATCGCCATGTTTCCTGCCTGCTTGAGGAAGGCCACAGCAGCGCGGACCTAAATTATGCATTGGTACAACAGGGTTTGAAAATATCGGAGATTTATGAGCAGAAGAATACCCTGGAGTCGCAATTTTTGGAGATCACCAAGTAATAGTTGTTGCACTTTGAGGACTGAGTAATCGAGCAGGAAAATAATGGCTCATGTTTAAAGACCACTGAGATGTTGAAGTTGCTAAAGATAGAATGGCTGAAGATTATCCCCAATAGAACCATCTGGCTCTTTTTGGGTATATACCTGATTACCTTGCCAGGAATCATGACTTACATGGTTCGTTTTGCGAAACGAGCAAGTGAGATTTCCCGCACTGATTTGTCTTATCTCAGTTTTCCAGAAGTTTGGACTACGGTGGCTTATTTGGCGAGCTACTTTCATTTTCTATTGGGTCTGATAGTGATTTATTTGATCACTCGAGAGTTTCAGCACAAGACTTTGCGACAACAGGTGATGGATGGTCTGAGTCGTTTTCAGCTGCTGTTGGCTAAGGTATCGATCATGCTTGCCCTGAGCTGCCTGGCTGTTGTGGGCGTCATTGCCACCGCCTTCGTGACTGGCTTTATGTATTCGGAACAAGGAATTCCATCAAATGTATACCAAAACTTTAGTGTTTTTGGGAATTTTGGTTTGCAGGCTCTGTGCAATATGTCTTTGGCCGCTGCTCTGGCATTTTTGATTCGCAAAACAGGGCTTTGCTTCATCTTGTTTCTATTTTTCCCGCTATTTGAGAAACTGGCAGGCTGGGCTACAGCGGATCAGCTATCATTATATACGCCAAAAGCCGTTTTTGGGGCCTTGATTCCGCTGCCCTTGCAGGAAATTGCGGCTAATATTGGTTGGGAAATTGCTAGGATCTCACCCTCTACTGCCGTAGCTCTTAGTGTATCCTATCTGCTTGTGTTTCTGGGTATTTGCTGGTTTAGTCTGGAAAAAAGTAACCTCTAAGTCCGAATCTTTGACAAAATTTGGAGTCTAAGAGCAGGAGGCATAGTTTTTGACTTTAGGTTTGTGCCCCTTATCTTCATCCCCCAAGCAACACAATGAAGCCACTGCTCCAGACAATTATTCTTCTGTGTTTGTGCTCGCAAACTCTGTTATCACAGGCTTCTTCTGTTATTTCGGGTGTCATTGTTGATGCCAGTACTGAGGAGCCTATTCCATTTGCCAATGTAGCTATTTCGGGACAGGTGATTGGTACAGTAGCCAATGCGGCAGGCGAATACGAATTTCATTTTCCCAGTAAGTTTCTAAGCGATACGCTGGTTGCCTCTTCGATTGGGTATCATAGTTACGAGGTTTCTATTCCTGAAATTTTCGACAGGAAAAGATGTATACTTAAGCTGAAAGCCCGTGCCTATAATCTGGAGGAGCTGGTTGTTCGTCCGGATGATGTCATTGCCAGGGATATTTTGTCTTCAGCTTTGGATAAGGTAGCTGAGAATTATCCTCAGGAGCCTTATCTGATGGAGGGTTTTTACCGGGAGTATTTTAGAGAGAATGGCAAGTATGTCGGTCTGGCCGAAGCCGCTGTAGACATCCTGGACCAGTCTGCTTATATGCTGACTGAGGAAGACAGCAGCAGAATAGAGGAGAAAATTCGAATCAAAGAGATTAGGGTCAGTGATATTTACAACCGGGGAAATTATGTGCTTTACATCGCCCTGCAAGACGCCTTGGCTGGGGACCTGTTGAAAAACTACGCTTTTTGGAAGAATTTCTTTTTGAAAGAACGCTTGACTCAAACCTCATTGGGAGAAATGACTTTCTTTGAGGATACCCAGGTTTACTGCATCAACTTTAGTTACAAGAAGGGTAAGAGACAGAATTTAAAAGGAAAAGCATACATACGTACGGATGATTTGGCGATCATCCATTTGGAAACCACCAACAAGAGCTTCGAAAGGGAAAAACTAATAGGGCCAGCCACGCCCAAGGAAACAACCAATGTCTTGAAGTACAAGAGACACAATGGCAAGTACTTCCTGAATTACATCAACTCCAGCACCACTATTCAGCCTAAGATTGAAAAGGAAGACTTCGAGTTGATATTTTCTGCTGAGCTGGCAGTAAATAATTTGCTGCTTGAAGAGTATCCTCCTTTTGAGGCGGAGGACAGAGTGCTGGAATCAAGTATTTTCTACTTGCCGCGCTATCAGTCTTATGATCCTGCTTTCTGGGAAGATTATCAGTTGTTTGAAACCAGTAATAACTACAAGCACATAGTTGATGATCTGGAAAGCCGGCAAACGCTTGACGAGCAATATAAGTCTCACGGAAAGTTGAAGGCGGCCCCTAAAGAAGATGAGGCAATAAAGCAAGTAGAGAAATCTTTTTTGTTGGACAAAGTACTGACCCAGATGTACGAGAGCGGTAAATTCAATGGCTCGGTGCTGGTGAGAGAAAATGAGCAGGAATTGGTGCGTATGCATCTTGGAGACGGTCAATTTGAAAAGAAGAGAGAACTGAGTGATCAGACTATGTACCATCTGGGCGATATCAGTCAGCAATTTACTGCTGCTGCCATCATGCTGCTCAAGCAGGAAGAATTGCTTGAGTACGACGATCCCCTAAAGAAGTTTTTCCCAAAGCTGAAGTACAAGAACCTTACTATCCGTCATCTGCTAAACCAGAGTTCAGGAATAGCTGACTACAGCACCTGGGGAATTTCTCATGAGCGAGACTTTAGCAATGCCACCGTAATGCGTCATTTGCATGAAGAAAGACCTGGCTTGTTGTTTGTCCCTGGTCGCAAACACGAGCATTCAAATACCAACTATGTCATTCTTGCCAGTATTGTGGAGACCTTGACCGAAGAGTCATTTCTTGACTTCATTAGAAAGCGTTTTCTGGTTCCGCTCGGGATGCAGCATACTTGTCATTTGTCGGAGTTTCCGGATACGCTAAGTCATCTGAAGGCTACTGCCTACAGCAAAGGAGCGTCCGGCAATTATCGCCCGATTGCTCAGGACAAGCCAAATACCTATGGAGATGCCTACTACTACAGTTCCTTGGAGGATCTTTTGACTTGGGAACAGAGTTTTTATTCTTCTCAAATCCTTGAAGAGGGCGTCTATATTGAAGGTTTTCGTCCTGCAAAGCTTGTCGATGAGGAAAAGGCCAATATCGGATTCGCCTGGTATCTGCGCAGAGATAATGGTCGCAGAGTGCAATATGGGCGTGGAAGTAGGCTTGGACATAAGTGCTTGCTTTTCAGAGATATCACAGAGAAGAACACCATCATCATCCTCAACAACACGGACATTCCCTATATTCGCGAAATGGAACGGGTACTCACCGACATTCTATACGCTGATGAGTACAAGGGGAAAAGAGCACCAGGCGGTGCAAAGGCTTCAAACTCGCGAGGTGCGGGAGTCCACTCCTACTAAACATTAGGCTCTTGTCCTTGTTTCATTGTGGAAAGCGAAAGCAATATAAGTAAGGACAACATGGTAATCTCTTTAAAGGATATCAAGGCACCGATCAAGGCCGAATTACGTGAATTTGAAACCCGTTTCAAAGGGGCCATGAAAAGCCAGGTACCACTGCTGGACAAGGTTATGTATTACATCGTTCAGCATAAAGGCAAACAGGTTCGTCCCATGTTTGTCTTCTTTTGCGCCAAGCTGGCAGGTACTGTCAATGAATCCACCTACCGGGGTGCTGCCTTGATCGAACTTCTGCACACAGCCTCTCTGGTACATGACGATGTCGTGGATGATAGCAATATGCGCAGGGGCATGTTTTCAGTCAATGCCATCTGGAAAAATAAGATCGCCGTTTTGGTGGGGGATTATCTGCTTTCACGTGGCCTTCTCTTGTCGGTTGATAATGAGGATTTTCATCTGCTTAAGCTGGTTTCAACGGCAATGAAGGAGATGAGCGAAGGAGAGCTGCTTCAGATTGAAAAGACACGGCTTCTCAATCTCGATGAGGAGACCTATTTCAAGATCATTAGGCAAAAGACTGCTTCCCTGATGGCATCTTCCTGTGCCATTGGGGCTGCTTCCGTGACGGAGGATTCGGCAGTAATTGCCAAAGCCAGGCTATTGGGCGAAAAGATTGGCATTGCTTTTCAGATCAAGGATGATCTTTTTGACTTTGGGACAGAAGATATCGGCAAGCCTACCGGTATTGACATTAAGGAGAAAAAGCTGTCCTTGCCCTTGATCTATGCGATCAACCATGCCGATAAGTCCACTCGCAAAAGGCTAATTAAGACGATCAAAAAGGACAATAAGAAAGCCAAGAAGGTACAAGAGGTGATTGACTATGTATGGTCCAGCGGAGGTATCGAATATGCCACGGCTGCGATGAATGATTATAAGAACCAGGCGCTCGAAATTTTGCACGAGTTTCCAGACAACCCTTGCAGATCGAGCCTGGAAATGTTGATAGAATTTACGACTGAGCGGAAAAAGTAAGCAGCTCCTCTGCTATGCTGTAATCCAGCCACAGTCTCGGCACTTTGTGTTGGCCGCCTAGTTTGCCCTTGTATTGCATCCAGTTTGTGAAAACGCCTTTTGCCAAGGCTCTGATCACTGGTTTGCTCAGTACAAGATTGGCTGTGCGCTTAGCCTCGTAGTCCGAATTAAGCTCTTTGAGTCTTTTGTCTAAACTGCCTGCAAATGCAGAAAGATCTTCCGGAGCTTTACGAAACTCGACCAACCATTCATGTCGCCCGGGCTGTCCGATTGTCTGCGTTTTCGGCACCACTGTGTATTCATAAACACTGGCACGGTGTAGCACACATGCATCGGCCATAGCTCTTTCGACATCTTCAATTTTCAAACGCTCCCCTACCATGTTTAGGAATAGCCGGGTTCTGCCTGTGAGACGAAAGCGATAAGGCCGTAGATGAGTAAAAGCAACGGTATCACCAATCGAATAGCGCCACAGGCCGGAATTTGTCGAGACGACCATCACATACTCTCGTTCCTTTTCTACTGCTTCTAAACCAACAATTGCTTCGGGGTTGTCCAGGTCCTCGAGGGGCAAGAATTCAAAGTATACCCCATTGTCCAGGAGCAACAGCATGGCATCATCATGCAATTGGTCTTGAAGCGCGAAAAATCCTTCGGAGGCATTAAAAATGTTGAAATAGTGCATACCGGGATTTGGTATGATATCCTTGTAGTGATTTCTGTAAGGAGAAAAGTTTGTTCCTCCATGCATGAACAGTTCGAGGTTTGGCCAGATGTCTAGCAGGTTGTCTGTTCCTTTAAGTTCGAAAAGTCGCTGTATTAGAACAGAGATCCAGGAAGGCATGCCCGACAGGCTCCGCACATCCTGATCTTTCACTAACTGGGCGATGCCTTCGATCTTTTGTTCCCAGTCTTCCATCACTGCCAGATGAACTGGTGGAGTATTTACTAGTCCGGCCACCCAATGAATATTGCTTTGCATCAGCGCGGATAGGTCACCGATCATAATGCCATTCTTACTGAGCGTCTTGTTGATACTGCCACCCATAATAAGGCCTCTGCCATCGAATACCTTGGCTCCAGGCACCTTGTGATAATAATTGCCCATCATATACCCACCACCTCTGAGCTGGCAATCCCACATACCCTCTTTGCTGACTGGAATGAACTTTCTACGACTACTAGTGGTACCGGAGGTAGTAGCAAACATGCTAATTCTTCCCGGCCACAAGACATCGTGTTGACCTTTCAGGCATTGATCAATGTAGGGAAAGAAGGTATCATAGTCTACTAATGGAACTCTCCGAGCAAACTCCTGTCGATTACGGATACGCTGAAAATCGTACTGGCTGCCATAGCGCGTCTTGCGGCCCTGTTGCAAGAGATATTGGAGCACTCGTTCTTGTGCTTGAAAGGGGTTATTTGCAGCCCACTCCAAAGGTTTCACATACCTGCGCAGATAAAGGGCAACCAGAGAATTGACCAGTTTCATGGGACAAAGACTAACTAAGGATTCGATGGTTTTGCATCAGGGAAATTGGAACCTGGTGTATTAATCTGAGGTATCTATGTTTTTCCTCCTCAGCTCAAAACTCTCACCAAGATAGACTTTTCTGACCGTTTCATCTGCGGCCAGTTCTTCTGCTTTCCCTGACATGAGAAGATTTCCCTCTGACATGATATAGGCTCGATCTGTGATAGACAAGGTTTCCTGCACATTATGGTCAGTGATGAGGATGCCTATGTTTTTGAAGCGCAATTTGGACACAATTTTTTGGATATCCTCGACCGCTATGGGATCAATACCGGCAAATGGCTCGTCGAGCAAGATAAACTTGGGGTCCACTGCAAGGGCCCTGGCAATTTCGGTTCTTCTTCTCTCCCCTCCGGACAGTACGCCTCCTTTGGATTTACGTACATGATGAAGGCTAAATTCAGTTAAGAGGTTTTCCAGTTTGTCTTTTCGTTCAGCCTTTTTCAAGTTCGTCATCTCCAAAACTGCCATCAGGTTGTCTTCTATGCTCAGGTCGCGAAAGATACTGGCCTCTTGGGGAAGATAGCCGATTCCCCTCTTTGACCGCTTGTACATAGGCAATTTGGTAATATCCTGATCGTCCAGAAAAATCTTTCCATCATAGGGTTTGATCAGACCTACGATCATGTAGAAAGTTGTTGTTTTTCCAGCTCCATTAGGACCTAAAAGGCCTACTATTTCGCCTTGCTGGACTTGTACAGAAATCCCATTGACAACTCTCCTGCCTTTGTAAATTTTCACTAATTCCTGAGAACGAAGTATCATTATAAACTTGTGCGATTAATCGGTAGGCTTGTTCGCCTTATATCAGCTTTCTTGTCACTCCTCATCTTGTCTCGGCGGCTCTTCTTTCACCCAATCCTCTGTATTTTGGATGTCTTTGACATTCATTTGCAGGTAAGTGTGATCATTCCAGACATTCTTTTCCAGCGTGAAGCACAGGTCAAATTTCTTTCCTGATACTTCGTCGAAACGATCTCCCATATTGAATCCTATTCCTTTCATTGGAAAGGAGCGCCCTTGTTTCACATTAAACTTGATGTGTCTGTCGCTTCCTACTTTAGTAGAGTACCCAGTATCGTGAAGGTTTCTGGTAATAAACAGTGGTTTCTGATTTCCAGGCCCGAAAGGTGCAAAACGCTCCAGATACTTGTTGAAGTAGTGATTCAGGGTGTAGAGATCAACTTCGGCATCAATCAACATCTCGGGTTGCAATTGCTTTTCCTCAATGGTTCTTGCCACAATCTTTTCGATGCGGTCCATGAAGGCCGGTACATTCTTCTCGTGCATGGTCAAGCCGGCCGCATAGCGATGGCCTCCAAACTGCTCCAAAAGATCCTCGCATTCCTTGATTGCATTATAGATGTCGAAGCCCGGAACTGACCGTGCTGAGCCGGCAGCAACTCCATCGGAGGATGTCAACACAATTGTTGGTCTGTAAAACTTCTCAATCAATCGCGAAGCAACAATGCCGATGACGCCCTTGTGCCAGTCAGGCTTATATACAACAGTGGCCTTTCTCTGCAACAAGAGCGGATCTTCTTCCACTAGCTGCAATGCCTCTTCCGTTACATCATAGTCAATCAGGCGCCTTGCAAAATTATGCTCTCTTAGGATAGTCGCATCATCGTTTGCATAGATTCTCTCACGAGAGCTAAGTAGCTTGACCGCCCTTTCTGCATTATCCATCCTGCCAGCAGCATTGATAATTGGTCCAATCACAAAGACAATATCGGAAATACTCAACTCTCTGTTGAGACCACTTTTCTGTATTAGGGATTTGATTCCGGCTCTTGGTCTGCGGTTAAGTTTCTGCATACCAAAGTAGGCCAGCACACGGTTTTCCCCAGTGATTGGCACTATATCAGCAGCAATGCTGATCGCCACCAAATCCAGTTGATCTTTCACCTTGTTGAATGGGATGCTGTTGTACTGCGCAAATGCTTGTATCAGCTTAAAGCCAATGCCACAAGCACTCAATTCCTTATAAGGATATTTACAGTCTTTACGATATGGGTCCAGCACTGCCACGGCAGCTGGTATCAAGTCATCCGGGCGGTGATGATCACAGATAATGAAATCCACCCCTTTTTCCGCAGCATAAGCAACTTCGTCAATTGCTTTTATACCGCAGTCGAGAGAAATGATGATATTGGCCCCCTTTTCAATACAGGCATCTATGCCCATTCGGGACACTCCATATCCTTCCTTCTGACGATCGGGAATGAAATAATCTACGTAGAAATAGTATTCTTTTAGAAAGCTATACACGAGAGCAACTGCAGAGGTTCCGTCTACATCATAGTCGCCGTACACTACTATCCTTTCTTTTCGAATGATAGCCTGCTCTATTCTGTCTATAGCTTTGTCCATATCCTTCATCAGATATGGATCATGCAGATGCTCGTACTTTGGGCGGAAAAATGCCCTTACTTCCGATGGCGTCTTTACATTCCGCTGTACCAGTAATCTACATATTACTGAATTGAGTCTTAACTCGTTTGAAAGATTTTCTACTATTTCATCATCTGCTTCCTTTAATACCCATCGTTTCTTTAAACTATCGTTAACCATTGAAATGTATCACCAACAAGCCTGAATAAGGCTATTCGCTGAGAATGTGACCGTATGTTTAGCCCTGCTGGCATTTATTAATTATTAATTATTTTTTGTTTTTCCTCCGCAAGATGACTGATATAGCTCTAGTTCATCCTATTGTAGAACGTTTTAACATCGCACAATAGTTTAGCAGATTTTCCATTAAGGGACAGCGAATCAATAACTGTCCGATTTTGACTTGCTAGAAATGCTTTATCCATCGTTATTTTTCTCCACCAGCCAACAAGGATGCTGTCAAAAAATGCCTCGTCTAAATCATTTCCAGCGACGTCAAAATCGGACAGTTATTGATTCCCTATCCCTAAATTCAAGCATTGAGTTATATCTGCCTTTGGCATACACTCAAACCACAACTGCGCTAAAAATTACGCATGTCGTACAATATACTCTATTTTTATCCGCTAAGCTTGCTTAGTTGGGCTAGAATAAGCAAAAAATACGCTTTTGACTGCAAGCTTGCCAGCTGAGCAGCGGCACTTAAGCATTGAGTCAGCGTCAGACATTGTTATAACCACTGGGACTTCGGGATCTGTTACCAGCTTCCTCCAGCTCCTCCTCCCCCAAAGCTTCCGCCTCCGAAGCCGCCAAAACCGCCGCCTCCGCCGCTTCCACCCCCGAATCCGCCGCCGCCAAAGCCACCTGTAAAACCTCCCCAGCCTCCACCACGACGAGAAATCACGATAGGACCTCCATGGGCTGTTCGCTTCGCGCCACGACGATTATAATCGACATCGTCGTTGTTTTGGGAGAATTTGATCATAATAAAGACGATCAAAAAGAAAAGGGCAATCACCACTATTGGCGGAATTTCCCCCTCCGTACTTCTTTGCCGTACCAAATCCTCAGCCGAAAACTCACCAGCCAACAAGCCAAAGATCAGGTCAGTCAAATGATTTAAGCCGCTGAAATATTTATCCTGTTTGAATCGAGGAATCACCTCATTTTGCACAATTCTATGCATAAGGATGTCCGGGATTGCGACGTCAACTCCCCTACCTGTGGCGACATCAATATCCCGCTCACCTGCTCGTCCGCGAACATTGGTCATCAAGATCACAACTCCATTATCCTTTCCATCCTGGCCCCCTCCCCACTTTTCGCCTATCCGCACAGATAAATCACTTGCCTCGTAATGTCCCACATCATCCAACACTACAATAAAGATCGCCGTCGAGGTAGTATCATTGTATCGCTTGAGTTTCTTCTCAAGACGCGCAACATCCCCTTCCTGCAAGAAGCCAGCAAAATCATTTACGTAGCGGGGTGGATTTGGTCGCTCTGGTATATCAAAGGCAAAAGCTTGCATCATGACACACATGCACAGAATAAGTGAAAGCACGATTTTCTTTGGAATGCCTACCATTTGAGCTCTTGGATTTTGCACAGCGATACTAGTGCTACGCAAACGAAATTCGCACCACCTTTAAGGGCTTCTATTTCTGTCATACTTCGTTGCTCGTCTGACAAAAAGATAAGCTCCTAAAAGGTGTCATGAACTTTGTTTACGCAGCACTAGTCACCGTAGGATATTTCGTCTGGTAATTCATTAATATCATCGTCCTGGTAGGGAAAGTGATCACGCAGCTTTATGCCCGCTCTCTTAATTCCTGCCACCAGGCCATCTTTATATCTGCCACTATCAAAATAACTCTCAATCAATTCTACTTCCTCTTCCCAAAACTTGTCACCGACGAGTGAGTGAATCCCAACATCCCCAATCACGGAAAACTGATGCTTATGCACCACAAAGTAAAACAGAACCCCATTGCGATGCTCCGTCTCATGCATACCAAGCTCCATAAACACATCAGCTGCCCGGTCCAACACGGAATAGGAACAGTGCGTCTCCATATGAACACGTATCTCACCTGAGGTCTTGCCCTCCGCCTCACGAATTGACTGCACGATAGCCTTTTCCTCCTCCTTGGTAAAGAAAGTCGCTGCCGTAGTCCTGTGAAGCCCTCCGTATTTCCAATATAGCACTGATGATTGATTTACTTCTTCTACAAATGGTATTGCTCAATTTAAAAGTTTTGCCTCAGTATACATTTGTCCGGCAAACAGTCTTTTCTGACCCAATAGATAAGCTATCGGTCAGAAAAGAGCACTGCTCAAATTTTAATGCCAAGTATTTAGTTCGACCCTGCTTTCCCAGGTACTGCATTTCCGCCTGAGCCCCCGGAAACATTTCCTCCAAAGTCTAGTTGAGGAGCATTTTCTGCGCCGTCATTCGACTCAAAATAGCCCTTCTTGCTAAATCCAAAGATCGTAGAAGTAATATTTTGGGGAATCTTCCTGATATATGTATTGTACTTTTGCACTTCTTCGTTAAATCGGTTCCGTTCTACAGCGATTCGATTTTCAGTCCGTTCCAATTCCATGGTCAAATCCTTGTAACCAGAAATAGACTTCAATTCAGGGTAACGTTCGAATGTTGCAAGTAGTCGAGAAATCGCTCCCGAGAATCCACTTTGCATCGACTCAAACTTCTTGATATTCTCAGGTGTCATGTTGTCAATATTGACTTCAACGGAAGTCGCTTTGGATCGGGCTTCGATCACTTCTGTCAGGATATCTTTTTCTACCTGACCTGCGCGTTCTACAGACTTCACAACATTCATTATAAGGTCTGCCCTCCTTTGGTAAGCTGTCTCTACTTGCGCCCATGCTGTCGAAACACCTTCGTCCAGGGTTACCATATTGTTATATCCACAGGAACTGAGTGAGCTAACAACCAGCAAAAAGACCAGGATTTTTACTATCTGGTTCATTTAAAAGTTGATTTTGAATTTGATAAATATGTGTGTAAAGATAAAAATTCAAGCAGCAAAAGCGGGCAATCGTTGATGGTCGCCATCCCTGCGACGCCTTTGATGCAATTTTCATGCGAAGACAAAAATCCTTCAATTTTGCTAATTTCGAGGGTTTTCAGCATCTTCCATACTTAAAACTATTGAAGGTACCCTATGAGTTCAAATGTAAAAGAATTTAATGCCTATCGCTCCAAAATGAATGACTTGATTCTGTCAAAGAAAAACAAGGTCATTGGGAGAATTTTCAACTTGGATACGCACACCTATAAAGACGGAGCACTGTCAACTCGTGACAAAGAAATGTTGGGCCTCGTCGCTTCAATGGTTCTTCGATGCGATGATTGTATCAAGTATCATCTCGAAAAGTGTCATGAGGTAGGTTTAGACACCGACCAAGTCTACGAAATCTTCTCCGTTGCAAATCTTGTTGGAGGCACCATCGTCATTCCACACACACGCCGGGCGGCAGAATACTGGGAAGAGCTGCAATCGATAAATGACTGATTAACAAGACTTTTTAGAACTAAGATTACCAAGCACTAAAACAAATCCATGCCAGAAAAGCCGGAAAAGAAACTGTTTCTCCTCGATGCCTTTGCACTCATCTACCGTGCTTACTTTGCCTTTAGCCGAAATCCGCTCATCAATAGCAAGGGGGTCAATACCTCCGCTTCCACTGGATTTACAAACACCCTTTGGGATCTGATCACTAAAGAGGCCCCCACCCACCTGGCAGTTGTATTTGATGCCCCAGGGCCAACTGACCGAGCCAAGGAGCATGAATTCTACAAGGCCAACAGGCAGGAAATGCCAGAAGATCTTCGCGCAAGCATTCCACATATCAAGGAAATCGTGGCTGCAATGAAAATTCCCATGTTGCAATTGGAGGGTTATGAAGCTGATGATCTTGTAGGCACAATTGCGCAAAAGGCAGAAGCAGACGGTGCAACAGTTTATATGGTGACTTCGGACAAGGATTTTGGACAGTTGGTGACAGAAAATGTGTTCCTGTATAAACCTCCCTTCCTTGGACGACCTCGTGCAATCCTTGGCCCAAAAGAGGTAAAGGAACGATGGGACATTGAAGATGTGAGCCAGGTAATTGACATACTTGGACTAATGGGCGATGCCAGCGATAATATTCCCGGAATTCGTGGGGTCGGAGAAAAAACCGCCAGCAAATTGCTCAAGCAGTTCGGGTCTATAGAAAACCTACTTGAAAATACGGATCAACTGAAGGGCAAACTCAAAGAGAAGGTGGAGAACGGCAGGGAAGACGCACTCATATCCAAAAAGCTAGCCACCATCATCATTGATGCGCCCATAGAATACGACTTTGATAGTTATCTTATTGAGGAACCAGACAAACAGCGCCTTCAAAAGATTTTCGAAGAACTCGAATTCCGCACCATTAGCAAGCGAATTCTGGGACACGATTTCTCAAAGCCATTGAGCGCTAAAAAGGTGGCAGCCGGAACTCAGCTCGACCTTTTTGGTGGCAGCGTAGAGATAGCCGCCAAAAAGGAAGACCCTACCTCTTCAGCCAAAACCCTGAGCGATACCAAGCACGATTATAAACTGATCGACACCCCTACTAAAAGGGCCTCCTTGCTCAAGAAATTGCTCAAACAAAAGGTTGTTGCCTTTGATACGGAAACTACGGGCATTGATGCTAATGAGGCCGAATTGGTCGGTATCTCGTTTTCCTACAAAGTCGGAGAGGCATTCTATGTACCGGTGCCGGAAGACCAGAAGGAAGCCCAGGCAATCGTAGCCGAGTTTCGCGAATTCTTTGAAAGCGAAAAGGTAGCCAAGGTCGGCCAAAATATCAAATACGACATGCTCATGATCAAGTGGTATGGCGTAGCAGTGAAAGGCAAGATCGAGGATACCATGTTGGCGCATTACCTGCTAGAGCCAGACATGCGGCACAACATGGACTTACTATCCGAAACCTACCTCGATTACAAGCCGGTCTCCATTACCGAACTGATCGGTCCGAAGGGCAAGAAGCAGAAATCGATGCGAGACATTCCGGTAAAGACGGTTTGTGAATATGCCGCAGAGGATGCAGACGTAACCCTGCAGTTATACGAGAAATTCGCCCCATCAATAAAGAAGAACGAACTGGACTCCTTGTACCACGACGTTGAGTTACCGCTTGTGCCGGTTTTGGCAGAAATGGAGTACAACGGCATTGCCTTAGACAATGAATTCCTGGAGAAGTATTCGGTTGAATTAGAAGGCTCGATCGACGGCATCAAAAAGGCCATCTTCGAGATGGCCGAAGTCGAATTCAACATGGATAGTCCTCGTCAATTGGGCGAGGTGCTGTTTGGCAAAATGGGCCTGCCGTACAAGGGACGCAAAACCAAAACCGGACAGTACTCGACCAATGAGGCCACGCTTTCCGCACTAGCCGGCAAGCATGCAATCGTAGACGAGATCCTCAATTACCGCGAACTCAATAAATTGAAGTCGACTTATGTCGATGCACTTCCGAAGCTCTTGAATCCGAGAACCAACAGGATTCACTCCAGCTTCAATCAAACAGTAGCCGCTACTGGTCGCTTGAGCTCCAATAATCCAAATCTGCAGAACATCCCTATCCGGAAAGAAAGTGGTCGTAAAGTGCGCCGCGCTTTCATACCTCGCGATAAGGACCACCTGCTACTGGCCGCTGATTACTCGCAGATTGAATTGCGTATCATTGCTGCGCTCAGTGGGGATCAGAATATGATTGAGGCATTTAAGGCCGGACACGATATCCACCGTGCTACGGCCGCGCGCGTCTACAATATGCCTATGGACGATGTAGACAGTGACATGAGGCGACATGCCAAAATGGTCAATTTTGGAATCATTTACGGCATCAGTGCCTTTGGTTTGGGGCAGCGATTGGGTATCCGCAGAACAGAGGCGGGTGTGCTGATTGAAGAATATTTCAAGCAGTATCCAGATATCAAAAAGTACATGGACCAATCCATCGAAGGAGCCAAAGAGAAGGGTTATGTGACCACGATCCTGGGGCGTAAACGCTTCCTTCGTGACATTCATTCCGGCAATGCCACCGTCAGAGGTTTCGCCGAACGCACCGCAATCAATACGCCGATACAAGGTAGCGCTGCTGATATGATCAAGATGGCGATGATCAAGGTACACAAAGCGATGCAGGCGGCTAAGATGGAATCGAAAATGCTCCTGCAAGTGCATGATGAATTGGTCTTCGATGCCCGTAAAGATGAATTGGAAGACCTCAAAGAACTGGTGCGGGAAAATATGAGTTCCGCAATCAAAATCGACGTGCCGATCGAAGTATCTATGGGCATCGGTGATGATTGGCTGGAGGCACACTAGTGCTACGCAAACGAAATTCGCACCACCTTTAAGGGCTTCTATTTCTGTCATACTTCGTTGCTCGTCGGTCGCGTAGCTAAGGCTATGCTCCCTCCTC
>JAHDEE010000081.1 GCA_020629005.1 Chitinophagales bacterium | reverse complement strand
TAGTTGGCCTAATGCTTTGCAGCATGCTTTGCCAGGCACAGTCTACCACCACAGAAGCTCTCAGCGAAAAACTTTGTGCGAGCATTGACAAAAATAACTCAGAATCCTTCCTGAATTTGGTTTTGCCCAAAGATCAGTTCCTAAGCCTGATGAAAGAGTCTGCTCCAGAGGGTGTCACTGAGGAGATGAAAACCGGTATGATCAAAAGGATGGATGCAAATTACGATCAGGAAATTGTCGAGGCCTATCGAATGAATTTCACGATGGTACAAATGCTTGCAGACATGCATAGCATTGGGCTTGAAGGCTTAAAATTTGAAGAAGTTGAACAAAAGGAACCCACTGCAGGACCTGGAGTTTCGGTATTTCATGCTGCAATCGACCATGAGCAGTTCAAGCACATGTACTACTTTGCAAGAAATTACAAAGGCAACTGGTACCTTGCGGCACCAATTGTTCAAATAAGTGAGAAAGAGCAGTCTTTCTAGTAGTGCAAAATGGCAATTCGATGAATAATGTTGTGCTATCATTTTTTCCTGTAGACGTCGTACTCATCAGGCGAGGAATTGATTTGCACACACCGTTCAGCATTTGAGCTCAAATGCACTTCTAAATCAAAACTGATTTGGCCTGACTCTGCTTTTAGACAGCAGGGGTTCAGGCGGATCAGTGCAGACTGCGTTCCCACAGAATACCAGCCTGCTTGAAAACAACCGCAATAAAACTCAAAACCGCAGCAGAAACTGCCGTAAAGAAGGGCCATCCCTGGATCTTCGAAGGAGCGATTACCAAGCAAAGCGGCAATCCTATAAGCGGAGATATTGCCATTATCTTCGACAACCGAAACAATCGATTTCTGGCCATTGGACTCTATGATGCTGATTCTCCAATCAGAATCAAAGTATTGCAGGTGGGCGAACCAGCGAAATTGACCAAAGCATGGTTTGCTTCGAGAATCGCTTCTGCCCTACAACTACGTGCCCCTCTGCTGCAAACCGATACCAATAGCTTTCGCCTCATCAACGGCGAAAACGATGGCTTTCCCTCCCTTATCGTCGATGTCTACGATGCTGTATTGGTACTAAAGCTCTATTCTGCTATATGGATACCTTATTTGCAGCTAATTCAGGAGACACTCATGGAGCTGGAAATGGCACAAAGCCTTGTCATTCGTCTGGCTCGATCACTGTCAAGCAATACAGCACTAACTTTTCAGGACGGTCAGGTATTGCAAGGCTCATTTGTGGAGGGAGCAGATGTGATCTTTCGGGAACACGGACTCCGATTTTATGCTAATCCTTCCAAGGGCCACAAGACTGGCTACTTCCTGGATCATAGACACAATCGAAAACGCTGCGGCGAACTCGCAAAAGGAAAAACGGTGCTCGATGTTTTTTCTTATGCAGGAGGATTTTCCGTGCATACTTTGGCAGGGGGAGCTAAAGAGGTGACTAGCATAGACATAAGTGCACATGCCCTCGAATTGGCCCGAAAGAATGCAGAATTGAATCCACATAAAGGCACTCATAAGCTGGTTGTTGGAGATGCTTTTGATCTACTCCAACAATACCTTAACCAGGGACAACAATTCGATATGGTCATTATTGACCCACCTTCGTTTGCGAAACAAAAATCTGAAGCAGCCAGGGCACTTGCTAGTTACAAGCGATTGGCCCGACTAGGTGCCATGCTCGTAAAGAAGCCCGGGCTGCTGGTGCTGGCTTCCTGTTCATCAAGAGTCACATCTGAGGCTTTTTATGACATTAATGAACAGGCGCTACACCAGACAGGGCTTGGCCACCGTTTACTACAGACAACTTTTCACGACATAGACCATCCAATTGGTTTTCCGGAAGGCGCATATTTGAAATGCGGATATTATCGAATTGGCTAGGACTTTTGTATCTTCAGCCTGCTTCGGAAATGTCACAGCAAATAAAGTATCAATTTATGCTTTTTTGCGTCACAACTGCGTTTAGAAAAAGGCTTTTACCAATAATAACTAATATACACTATGAAAACTGTACGAAATTTCAAGACACTGGTAGCAGGATCTATGCTGCTCTTGTTTCTTGCAGGCACTATGACGAGTTGCCAGTCCACCCGAAAATGTAATGGACAGAAAGGCATCCGAACGCCAATGGGTCTGATGTAATAGCTTATAAATCAAAGAAAGTCAAGCCAGTTTGTGGAAACACAAACTGGCTTTTTTATTTATACCAAATACCAAATACCAAATACCAAATACCAAATACCAAATACCAAATACCAAAACCTCCAAAACATTTGCAAAATCCAAAAACATGCTATAGATTTGTAGTGTACTAGTTAAGTAATACACTAAATCACTAGGCTACAATGATTCATTTACAAGACATCCACTTCAGTTACAAGCGAGGAGCCGAGCTCTTTAGGGGCCTGGATTTGAAGATCGAAGGAGGAAGCATCTGCGGCCTGCTAGGCAAAAACGGCGCCGGTAAGAGCACCTTAATGAAGATCATCGCCGGGCTTTTATTCCCTCAAGCTGGAACTGCTGAGGTACTGGGCTTTCAGCCCTCTATCCGAAATGTAGATATGCTGAGTCAGCTTTACTATATCCCGGAAGAGCTCTATCTACCTGAATTGACCGTGAAGCAGTATCGGGACATGTTCGGTGTTTTCTATCCACAATTCAGCAATGAACAGTTCGATACCTATCTGCAAAGCTTCGACTTTACTGCAGATGCAAAAATCAACAAGCTCTCGCATGGGCAAAAAAAGAAAGTGATTATCAGCTTTGGTCTCGCAACGAATTGCCCACTTTTGATCCTTGATGAACCCACCAACGGACTGGATATCCCCTCCAAAAGCCAGTTCCGCAAAGTTCTGGCCGGAGCCATCACCGACGATCGATGCTTCCTGATCTCAACACACCAGGTTCGCGATATTGCAAATCTGATCGATCCTATCGTGATATTGGAATCGAGCAAAATAGTTTTCCAGGAGGCCGTGTATGACACGGTAGACAAACTCTACTTTGGTATTCACCAGGGTGCTTCGGAGCCGGATGGGGTCTTGTATCATGAAAGAGCTCCAGGTGGATACCAGATCGTGCGAGAGAATAGGGGAGGGGAGTATTCTGAGATAGACATAGAAGCACTTTTTAATGCCGTACTTGCCGAGCCCCAAAAAATTGAAGAACTATTCAAAAAACAGTTGAGCCATGACGTCTAACTTACAACTAAACCCCCGAAGGCTTTTCAATCTGCTAAAAGCCGAATTGCTAATCGGAAAGCGCAACAAAATCATGGTCGCAGGCGGAGCGGTCGCGCTCATCACTGCCTTCAACTACCTGACAGTTGTTGACGGTGTTGGTAACAATGCCAAATATGTACTGCAAACCATTTTCCCATTTGTACTATTGGGCGGTGGTGCGATAGTCACTTCTCTTTGTTTCAATGTGCTCAACAGCCCTCAAGGTAGACATGCCTATCTTAGCTTGCCTGCATCTCACCTGGAGAAAGTTACCAGCAAGTGGATACAGACAGCAATACTATTCCCTTTGATTACAATCGTGGCTTACTGGCTGTTATCACATATCCTGGTGTTTTTCTCAGCTACCGTGTATGACGTTCATCAGAAACCTTTGCCACTGACCGGCAATCTATACAATGGCTCAACCGGGATCCTGCATCTTCTGAAACTGTACCTGATTAGCCACGCAATCTACTTTCTCGGTGCCATCTCTTTTAGAAAATTTGAGATTTTCAAAACAGCTCTTGCATCGCTGATTCTCCTGCTGATATTCGCTGCATTTGCTTTTGGAATCTTCCGGATAATATTTGCCGATGTCTTCGTAGGAATGGAAATTCAGCGAAACATCAATGTCAATGGTAGCATTCCCAATAGCCAACAAATGGAGCGGTGGATTCTTGGCCTGCTAAGCATTGTCGGACCCATATTCTTCTATGTAGTAGCTTATTTCAAACTAACCGAAAAGGAGGCATAAGATGGAGTTCAGAAAAAGTCAAACAATCTACATGCAAATCGCAGATCACATTTGCGAACGCATTCTTGCCGGAATCATTCAAGAAGGCGAACGAATGGAGTCCGTCAGAGAAATGGCCTCGCAAACACAGGTAAATCCTAACACAGTCATGCGAACCTTTTCCTTCCTGCAAGAACAAGAAATTATCTTCAATAAGCGCGGCATCGGATACTTTGTAGCAGATGATGCAGCAGAAAAAATAAAGACTATGAAACGCGAGGAATTTGTTAAAGAATACCTACCAGAACTCTTCAAAATGATGCAGCTGCTCGATATCGATTTCGAGGAACTCAAAAGGATCTACGAACAAAGCAAGAAGGCAGCTGCCAAGTAAAAAGCTCCCATTTCCTAAAGCTAAAACCAAAAGAAAATGAAGACTAGTAACAAACTACTGATCGCCGGCTTTTGCACATTATTGCTTGGAACAGCAGTAGTACTGGGTATCGTAAGAGCATCGGCAGTGATTGAAGATAGGATGGGGTACCAGGCAGCAGACTATGAAAGAAGACCACTCGACTCCTTTTCAGAGATTGAGCTACATGGCTCCATTCGTGCCCATCTTGTCCAGTCTGAGGAAGATTACCTCGAGTTGAGAAATGTAGATCTGGAAAGAGGTGATTTTGAAGTAGAACAGCTAGGAAAAAAACTGAGCGTAGCCTATCGCTTTCACAAAGAAGAAGAAAACCAGGGAAGGCCCTACATCAATATCGGTTGCAAAGACCCTCAAAGAGCATCGATCTACGATGCAGTGGTGCTGAAGACTCGGGAAGAAATAGATTTGGAATCCTTCTCCCTGGAAATGCATGCCGGCACAGACGCTTGGCTTTCCATGAAGGCCTCAACCCTGACAATCCGAATCGGCTCAGGCTCCGACCTCAAACTTGAAGGAATAGCAACTAAGATGATCATTAATTGCAGTAGCGCCGGAGACGTGAATGCCAGAGAATTCCAGGTATCCGAACTCCAGGTCAAGGCCAGCGACGGCTGCGATATCGATGCAACCGTACTGGATCAAGTGCAAGGCTCACTCAGTGGTGCTGCTGATCTCACTTGTCATGGAAGTCCGAAGACAGATGTGCAAGTATCCGATGCTGCCGACTTTGATCTCAGAAGCCTCTAGAACTCCCCATCAAACACTTTAACCCAAACCTAATTTGATATCAAGTACCCCAACCCAAAATCCAGGAAAATGAAAACACTAATCCAAATAACAAGCATCTTGATTCTGTTCCTCTTTTGCACCAACTGCTATGCAGCTGTCGCCCCAGGAACAGGCAAACTGGTTCATCAGAAGATCGTCGAAATAGGATCTGAAGAAATACATGCATACGAGATCAAACTGGATGAAGGACAAATTTTCAACGCCGTGTTCTTGCAAGAAGGAATCGAACTGCTAGTTGCCATCCGCAGCGAGAGCAATCAAGCCATCAAACAACGCAAAGTCCTGCCCCTATTGAAAGGGAAGTGGATCTCATTTGCTGCGCAAGAGGCAGGAACTTACACCCTAAACATTGCCCCAAGATACCTAAACGGAAAAAGGGGCAGCTATCAATTCTTGCTGAGAAAACCCGATCCACAGATCATTTTACAAATGTCCAATCCGGATACAGAGCTGCCAAAAGAAAAGGCAAACCCCTTTGCTCCAAAACTCGCTAAAGCCTTCCGCCAAGCCAAGCAATTATATCGCAAAAGCTGTGGTACCGCTGAACTTGAATTCGACCAGACCGCAGCAAACGAAAAGGAAAATTTCAGAGACCTCGCGCAACGTATGATCTTGCAAATTTCCCTCAGAGACGATCGCCCTGGGATCCGAGGCACTGGTCTCTAGGTGACAAAAAAAGGCGCTCATTTCTAATGAGCGCCCTAACCTTAGTATGATAAAGTTTATTTAGAGCTTAGGGATTCTCTATCCCTTAATCGAGATAGCTAAAGACGATCGTAACATAGTTTGCTCCTTCTTTTTCTACGATCGAAACGCCGCAGGTTTTGTTTTCCTTATGCAAAGTCATATCTGTTTGCGGAGTCGATGCTAATGCGCTCAAGAGCAGATCAATCGCCTTTGCACTTTTCGCATTCATAGCAATTACCTCAGCACAAGTGTTATTGTCTGTATAGCCAACATCGTCAAGTCGATCGTACATCGTTTTTTCATTACTGCCATCATGGCCAACAAAATCATTTTTAGCCATGTCTTCGCAATGCACATCCGCCGCTTGAGTCAACAGCTCATTCGGAAGCATCTGAGCGTTACCTTCCCCTTCCTTAAGGCGTGAGCTGAGAAGATCCAGCAAAGCAGAATCGCTCATGTCTGTATGTTTCTCAGCATGCGACTTTACAAAAGTCTCCAGAAATAAGGTAGGATTCATTCTTGCCAGATTCATGAGAAAGACCATTTTCTTTTCCTCTTCACTCAAGAAAGGAACATCCTTGGCAGTATTCGCTTGTGTGTATTTTGGATGTCTAAAGCTTTTGTAGTTCCAGTCTTCATCAGGAAACTCGTCGAATACATTACACTTGTATTCAAATTCAGTGCCATGGAAAGTCTTAAAGATAAAATCATACACTGGGAATGCACGTTTCTTACTTCCCCCTATGTAATTGTCATTTGCGTACTTGAACAAATTGTCTTGTACTTTCTCCGCATGTATGTTGTTGTACTTGTCTCCCCCCTTATTATCAAAATAACCAAACCATTGTCTATAATAGACCTTGGCATCACTAAAGCTGTCAAGATTCATCAGGCTGTCCGTAATCTCAAAAAGCTCATCCTGCATCGCATTGTAAAATGTCTCATCGACATTCAAAGCGTCAATATCAGGCTTAGCAACCCGAGTCTTGTTTTTCGTCTTGGCCAGATACCTGAAGATTCCCTTCCAAAACAGATTTTGCTTACTGTACTTTTCCTGGAACACTTTCATATCGCGACCGTGGAAAAGTGCATAGGCAGCAGCGTAATTAAAATAGGGATCCTTTCGGTATTCCTCAATCGCAGAATTTGCCGCCTTCCATAATTTGTCATATTCACCAGCCGACATGGCCTCGTCCACCTTAAGCTTTGCTTTGTCATATTTCTTGTCAGGGCCGGTGGTTCCCTGAATGCTGGGCACTAACAGCAGTAACATGCCCAGGCCGAGTAAGAGCGATTTCATAAGCTATAAATTTTATCCAGTGACTTAAGATAATTATAATTTCTAAGAATGTCGACTATGCGCGCCCCCAAAGTTTGGTAAATTGACCTTGTTAGCAGTTGTAAAAACACGACGTTTTATACATTTACGCCAGCAACAAAGCGTAGTCCTAAACAATAATCTCGCTCATTCGACGGAGGCAGCTTTCAAGCGCCATGCAAATTGCTGCCATTATTCCCACTAATCCCATTGCAAAGTCAACACTAGTTATCAATGTCAATGGCGTGTACAAAATGTGCTGCCATTGCACATCAAATTCCGCTCAGCCAAAGCCTAACAGTGCAATTATTTAGGAGCGAAACCGGCTCCACCCAGACACTTCAGTCCCGCTCTCCGCTACAATTCAACACTTATCTGCCTGTTCAAGCACGCTGTATGCCGTCTCTCCGCAGGCTCCGAGCCACCATACAGCGGCTTTCACCACGGCAGCTAAGTGCCTCATTTTCACTACGATCGGGGCTATTTTGCACCTTCGCTCCCTCTTTACCTAAGTGGTTCGGCGACAATTGCACCTGTACTTAGACCAGCCCAAAGCCGCTTTTGTAAAGCATACAAATTGTGCAAATCAAACATTATCAGGACTTTTGGACATACAAGGAGTACTTTCTGGTTTTTGTATTCCGTTGATTTACTGTTACTTTGTAACTTCATTTATGGCTTTCAAAAAATTAATAAACTACATCCAAGTGAAGAGAATACTCATGCTGTTGTTTGTCCTGTTGCCACTGGTTTCCTGTGTCAGCAAGAAGAAGTTCGTGAAGCAAAACGAAGATTTCATGGAGTTTCGCCAGTCAACTGAAGAACAAATGAAGGAACTGGAGGACGAGAGAAACCGACTTAACCAAAAGATTGAGACCGCCGACTCGGATTTAATCAACTGCCGATCTCAGCTGCAACAAGAGTTATCGAAGAATAAAGCACTAAAGGATGAAGTCGATTATCTTAAAGACAATAACAATGCACTCTTTGACCGCTTGTCAGATTTGTCAGTAATCAGCCAGGCCGGAGCCGAAAGCATCAAGCAGTCGCTCGAAACATTAAATGAGCAACAACGCTACATAAAAGACCTAAACAGTTCGGTAGCTCGAAAGGATTCCCTCAACCTGGCACTCGTCATGAACCTCAAGCGCTCTCTGGGAGATGTAAACGATCAGGATGTGGCTGTTGAAGTCAAAAAGGGAGTTGTCTATATTTCCTTGTCTGACAAAATGCTCTTTCGCTCAGGAAGCTCTGCCATACAGACGCAGGCAGCTGGGGTGCTATCTAAGATCGCCACTGTAGTCAATGACCACCAAAACCTCGATATTCTGGTTGAAGGACATACAGATAATGTCCCGATTTCCAACAGTTGTGTCACCGACAATTGGGATTTGAGTGTGAAGCGCTCCACGGCTGTGGTTCGTATGCTGCAAAACCGCTTTAATGTCGATCCTTCCCGCATGACAGCCGGAGGTAGATCTGAGTTTATGCCAAAGTCAGACAATAGCTCCAGTCAGGGACGAAGCCTGAACCGTAGAACAGAAATCATCATTCTTCCAAAGTTAGATGAGTTCTTCAAGTTGATGGTTCCTCAGCAACCTAAATAGTTGCCCGAGGCTTGCCGCGACGAAGGACTGTTTGGCTTTCAAAATAGCCGCAGTCTCAATTGAGGGTTCATTGCCAAAGCATGCTCGCTGGAAAGCATGCTTTTGACAATCCCTGGCCTTGATTCTTTGATTTATTTAGGTTTACTTGGGCCCTCCATACGATTCGTCCGAAGAGGCTCGTTGTATGCCTATAACAGTACCCGTAATTGACAATAGTTTATGACCAGTATTACCTTGAGAAGGGTAGCCGGCCAGATGATATCATATGTTCTGCTCGTCCTAACATGCTTGTGTTTTTCCTGTGTGGCCTTCCCTGCAATTGCCGAAGAAGTAGACAGTGGTCTACATTTTTGCCTGGCTGAAGAGGAGATACCGATGCCCTGCATCTTCCCACTTGATTCCTACGAACAACAAAGGATCAACCAATTGGTCAGTTTCAACTGGGACAAATCATTTGGTATAGATGTGTCCCACTATCAGGAAGACATCAATTGGAATGTGCTGGATTCGCTGAATGCTGAAACACCAATTGAGTTTGTGATCATGCGAGCTACATTTGGTACCAATGGAAAAGACAAGAAATTTTGGACCAATTGGAAGAAAGCAAAAGAACGAGGAAAGCTGAGAGGAGCCTATCACTACTATCGGCCCAATGAACACAGCACTTATCAAATCACTAATTTCATCAATCGGGTAAAATTGGAGCCAGGAGACCTTCCTCCTGTCCTCGATATTGAAGGTATCCCGCGACGTAGATTCCAATCCATACGCTCTCTTTGTATCGGCTTGCAACGATGGCTGACAAAAATTGAGGCCCACTATGGAGTCACGCCGATCATTTATACCACCGAAAGTTTCAATCGGTCCTATTTAGGTTCGGTGAATTTTGCCAAATACCCTCGCTGGATTGCCAACTACAATGATATAGAGCGACCGGGTATGGATAACTGGATTATGTGGCAATTCACCAACAAAGGCAGCGTAAAAGGAATCTACACCGATGTTGACATCAACATGGTCAATGGTAATATGGATGTACTCAATAGATTGGTGATCCAATAGATTAGACCTCCTGCTTGTTCTCGACTCTGACGCCTGTTAAATCCCTTACAGGCGCTAAATCTCCTAGAGAAAATTGTGTAATTTCGGCCCCGAAGAAATAACCGAAATTATCCAAGCATGTATGTATACCGGAAGATAAAGGCAAGTGTAATATTGGGCTTTGCCTGGAAGCGCATTCTAATGTTTACTATCTACGCGCTGGTTTTTGTGTTTGTCTATCACGAAGTAGAACACTCTCTAGGCTATAGACTGACATTTCCTTTTCTACCTGTTAGTACTATCGGTATTGCAGTTGCCTTCTATGTAGGTTTTAAAAACAATCAGTCTTACGATCGTTTTTGGGAAGCCAGAAAGATATGGGGAGGCATCATCAATACAAGCAGATCCTGGGGAAATGCTGTGCTTAGCTTTGTCACCCTTGCCCATACAAATGGCCAGATTAGCGAAGAGGAATTAAAACAAACACACAAAAGATTGATTTATCGGCACATGGCCTGGATCAATGCCTTGCGCTTGCAATTGAGGAAGCCTACCAGCTTTAGCATCAATTTTGAAAAGACGACTGGTGCTAAGCATTACCAGGGAGTGCCGGGAGGAGAAGACTGGAAAAGAGATGTAGATCCTTTCATCCTGGATGCAGAAGAGTGCACCATGGTTGATCAGAAAGTAAATACCGCTACACAGCTGATCAGAGTGCAGGGGGAGGATCTGAAGATTCAGCGAGAAAAAGGAACCATCGAAGACTTCCGTCACATGGAATTAATGGCATTGCTTACAGAATGTTACACACTTCAGGGCAAATGTGAGCGAATCAAGAAAACACCATTGCCTCGTCAGTATTCTTACTTCAGCAGTATTTTCGTTTGGATATTCATTCTTCTTATGCCGCCTGCACTTGTGGGGGAATTTGAAAAACTCGGTCATTCCTTTATCTGGGCTTCCATTCCATTTTACGTGCTCATTGCCTGGATCTTTCACACTATGGAGATCGTTGGTGATAATTCGGAAGATCCCTTTGAAAACTTCATCAACGATGTCCCGATGACCGCACTCTGTCGCGTAATCGAAATTGATCTCCGGGAAATGCTCGACGAAGACGATATTCCACCTTCAGTAGAAGCCGTTGATGGGGTATTGATGTGATTTTGTTCGGAGGTTAGGAAGTCTCGCTCTTTTTACATTTATTAATACTTTTGCTTTAAAGGGCTCCGATGATCAAATCTATCAAGCTTAGCAACTTCTTTAGCTTTCAACAGCAAACGATTCACCTACACAACAGCGCCAGTGTCTTGATAGGGATTAATGGTTCTGGAAAATCAAATTTGTTGAAGGCGATCCTGCTTCTCAAACTTGGGGTTGAAGGCAATTCCGAAGGAACTGCTTTGCGGCAGTTGTTTGTGGGAAACTGGGGAGGTTTTGACAATGTCTTTTGCAAGTCGCAAATAGGAGGCCAACAAGAACACTCGATCGGATTAGAGTTTACTTTGGACAAGAGCATTCTGTCAAAGTATGCCAACAGTGAAACCGTTTTCGAAAGTGATGTTTTGTACAAGATTTTGATCATCAGAAAGGCGTCCATTGACAACTATTTCATTAGTGAAAAAATCACTGGTAATGGAAGGACCATCTTAGATTTTTACAATGGGCAAGGGCAATTGTCTGATTTGGAAGATGGCAATGCAATTCCTGGCAATTATGAGGGATACGAACCGCAAGAGCTTGCACTATCAAATATTTCCGAATTCGATAAAGATCGCTACCTACCCTTAGTAGTGATAAAGAAGGCGATTCGAGAGATCGCTGTATACAATCATTTTGATACAAGCCCTAGCAGTAAGTTACGAAGAGCCATGAGTGCAACTTCTGGGCATAAGAGGCTCTTGCCTGATGGCAGCAACCTACCACAGATAATTAATGCCATCAAGATAAAAGCCAAACTCAGTTTTCAAGAGATTAGAA
This sequence comes from Chitinophagales bacterium, assembly GCA_020629005.1. GTDB lineage: Bacteria > Bacteroidota > Bacteroidia > Chitinophagales > UBA2359 > JAHDDV01. The sequence continues at coordinate 12,727 of JAHDEE010000081.1, read as the reverse complement.
GCAAGTTTTTGGATGTGAACGAAATGTTTGCCGGCTTTGATTTCAATATGTTAGGATCTGGACTTTTCGAGTTGATGCTGGACGAGCGAGAATTGAGTAGTTCTATTCACATTGCTCATGTTTCAGATGGCACCTTACGATTCCTGTGTTTGCTTGCAATCCTCTGTAATCCTGATCGCGGATCACTAGTTTGTATAGATGAACCAGAAATGGGTTTACACCCGGATATGATTCAAACCATCACCAAATCATTGCACGAAGCTTCTAAAGAGACTCCGTTTCTTGTTGCATCACACTCTGAGAATGTCGTGAACCAGTTTGGATTGGAGCATATTAGGGTTTTCGAAAAAGATGAAGCCAATCGGACAATCGTAAAGCAATTCAACAAATCGGATTTCGAAGGCTGGTACGAGCACTACAATCCCGGAGCTATGTGGCGAGCAGGAGATTTGGGAGGCAAAAGGTGGTAAGAAAATAAGTTGTTTATGGGCAAAATTTTGTTTGTCGAAGGTACAAGAGACCTCTCAAACGGAGATCTAAGAAGGGGCTTTCACAAATTGCTGAAACAGGTGCTTGAGGGGAGGATGCCTAGGTTGGTTATGGGAGATAGTGCGAGCAGAACCATAGACAAGTTTAGAAACAATCGGACAGGCCATGAAGCACTTTTGCTGATCGATTTGGACAATCATCCAGAGCAACGATCTGCAGTTTTATCATCTCTAGAATTGCAGCCGCATTCGTCTCGTAGCTTTTTCATGGTGCAGGAAATGGAGGCCTGGTTTCTTTCACAAGGACAGGCGCTGGACCAGTTCTATGGAAAGGATTTTTCTAGTAAGGTAGTCTCCAAATTGCCAAGGGCAATCAGCAAGCCCAGTCAAAAATTGATGCAAATCACGCGAAACAGCGATAAGGGAAAGTATCATAAAGTCCGTCATGGAAGTTTATTGCTGGAGCTGCTAGATGCACAAAAACTGAGGCGCGACTTCCCTGAATCTGATCGGCTGGTCCGCGCGATCGAAGCTTGAACTAGATTAACGAACCTCTAACAGCAAATCAATAGCCGCCATAATTCCCTGCCTGCTGGCCGTGTAATTGTTGCTCAGCAAAAGATCGATATCATGTTGCTGCGCTAGGGGCAGGGCTGAGTTTGGGTTGTAACGGAGCGCATGCAAAAAACCACGTGCCATGCTCAGTTTTCGGCAGCGTTTGCCCAGGTCTTCATAGTTTTCCGAGGCCTTTAACAATTGATAGCCGAGATTGGCCAGTATGATCCGATCCCAGAAGTAGGGGATTGCCTCTTTGCTGGATTGAAGAAGCTCACTATCGCCCTGCTCAAGGGCTGCCCTTCCTTGTGCAAAATGGCCGATCATGGCTGTGTTATGATGCAATTCATCCTCCCGGTCATCGCACCATTTTCCCCAATATCGTAGCCCCTCCGTGTTATCGGGGAAGTCGGCTGGAACGCCGAAAAAACTAAAAGCCAGTTCCCAATTCTGCTTTTGATCGGAAAGGTCCACGGATTCTGAGGTCTTGATCAATTGCAGGGCTTGCTGGTAAAAGACTGCTGCTGAGAGCCAACGCTCGGCGTAGGTGGCAAGCTCTATCCCATGTTCGTCCACCAGGTAGAATTTATCCCCATCTTCATTTGTGAGAAAACCACTATGTCCCGGTAAGGCTGGTGAAGCATATCGTTCCGCTACCTCCGCCATTTGTTGCATCAGCGCCTGCGCAGTGCCCTGGTCGGCATCCTGCAAAAATGCATAAAGTCCGAATTCGTTCTCATGTGAAACGCCATCCTGATTTCTCAACAGTCCGTAGAAATGGTGATAATCAGGAGCTGGAGCATCAATTTCCTTGACTGTTTTAAGAGCCAGGATCAAGCGACTCAAATCTTCAAACAAAGAAAGTGAAACAGATCGATCTACCAGGGAAAAGTCAAAGGCGGCACCTTCGGATGAGAAATCGTAGGCTGTTTCCTCCTGCTTGCAGCTTTGGTGCATCATTGCGGAGAACAGCAAAGAGGATAGCAATAGGGCTGCGATGCCAAAGCCAAAAGGCTGTTTTGATTGATTATCCTGATAATTCATCATTCGATCTATTGTGGTACAAGCATGTCCATCACAGCGCACTTTAACTCAGCTGCGGTGGGGGAGACGGCTGAATTCTCGACAGAACAGATAGGGCTACGTGGGAGTGCAAGTGCAAAACAGCCCTGATAGGAGTGTAAATGCAGGTGGCAGCTGTGCGACTGAGTGTGCCGCTTGCAGGGGCTCCGACCAAAGGAGGAGACCCTGCAAGCGGATACACGAAGCGCTCAGATGCTACCTGCATTGCAACGGATAGCAGGCAAGCCTTCTACGCGATGGAAAGAGGCTGCGCTCCAAAACATTTTCCGCCAAATCTTATCACATACCTTATTCAGCCCACTTGATGGTGCAGCCGACTGCTTTGGTAAACGATGGATCGGGTGTAAGGCCCTTTTCAACTGCAGCGATTGCATTTTCCAAAAACTTCTCTTCAACCTCTTCAGCTTCCTGAGTGGAATCATCAATGGCTCCTATGTATTTTATCTGCATGCCTTTTTCGGTTTTAGCGAGCAGGTAGACATGCGGGGTTCTGGTAGCTCCAAACAATTTTGCAATTTCCTGCGTTTCATCCCTAAGGTAATAGAAGGGAAATCCTTTCTCTTTGCTGCGAATTTGCATCGCTTCGAAGGAGTCGCCAGGCACTCGATTTATATCATTGGGATTGATGGCCACAACAGGATAACCCTTGGGTTCGTAAGTGTTGTGCAAGTCTATCATTCGATCTTCTGAAGCGACCACGTAGGGACAGTGGTTGCAACTAAAAATGACGATGGCACCTTTGCCCTCCAGACCTTCGACAGAAATCATGCTTTCGTCGATATTCTTTAGCGTGAATTCTGGAACAATATCTCCGACTTGAAGGCCGGCCATTTGCACTTTGACGGGTGAGTCCGTCTTTTGTGCACAGCAAAGAGAGCTGAAAAGGATTGCTATAAAAAGGATAAGATTCTTCATGAGTTGATCCGTATTTCGTTTATATAGTTCATTATTCTACTGTAACTCAAGCCCCCCTCGTGAAAAGCCTTTCGATCCTTGTATTTGATGATTGTAGCCGGGATGGCACCCGACCATTGAGGGGCAAACTTGTCGATCCAAATGTGTGATTTCTTCGACTCCATATGAATGACTTCGGAGATGATTTGGTTCTGTCGTAGAAAGGGAAGCAGCTTGGTGGTTTTGTCCTTTATCTTGTCGAGGCTCACAAGTACTACCTTGATTTCGGATTCAGGATATTCGGCCGTGATCCTTTCAAAGTCCGGGAGTTCCCTTACGCAAGGGGCACACCAGGTCGCCCAAAAGTTGATGATATAGACGGTTTCATCCTGATTGCGCAGGAAAGTGTTGATGACTTCATCAGGGCTGTAGGTTGGAAGCTCGGAAGCGACCCAGGAGTCACTAACATAGCCTGTACCTTCATTAGGGAAGCCCCATTTTTTTGGTTGACCATCGGGGTTGTTGCAGGAAAAAAGCAGCACTAAGCTGAGCAATAAGAGGAAACGCATGCGGGTGGTTATTCTTTGACAGCAATTTAATACTTTTATGAGCGGAAAAAAAGAGGGAAAATCTACTGAAGGGCCTCAAAGGCCGTTTGGTTTTGGGTCTTATTTCTGGATTGAAGCATTAAATAAAAAACGGGGACATGTCGAAAATAGTATTGATCACGGGTGCCATGGCCGGAATCGGAAAAGCGACTGCTATGCTTTTTGCCGAGAATGGTTGGGACTTGATAATCACTGGCATGCGATCAGGGATTAGCCTTTGAGGATTTTGCCAGGGATTTACCTGCCAATAGTAGAATGGGAATAGCCAAAACAAATCCCACGGCTGTACAGATTCTGAGTAAGGCAGAAAGCGTGGCCCAATCGGTAATCTGATCTTTGGCGACAAAACACGATAATCCAAATAAGGTGCTGAAGAAGGCCAATCTTCCGGCAAGGCTAAGTACAGAGTGAAAAGTAGCCCTTTGCCCTGCTGCAATCAGTGGTGTGATTGCTTCATTAAAGGGAGCCCTAATAGCGGCCATCGGTGTGTTGCGAAACAGGATGAGGGCAATCATCAATGGGCTGAGCGCGCTACCCATTATGCCGATAAGTGCAAGCATGCTTAGCAATGCTGCAATGGAAAGGTTTTTGAGCCCCAGGGCATTTTTGAGTTCCATGCTTTTGCCGGAAACGAAGGCTCCGATAAAACTTGTGATGGCAACCATGAGACCGGCCAGTATTGGGGCTTTGCCAAGTGGCAGGTCTCCTCGGTTTTCAAGAAGTTTGAGATAGGGTTGATAGAATTCATAAGGAACATGCACCAGTGCATAGAGCAACACGAAAAATCCAAAGAGCCAGGCAATCGAAGGCTGTTTTAGGTAAGCCATGGTCATCTTCAGTTGCTGCAAGAAATTGTCTGCCTCTAAGGCTCCATCCGACTCTTTTTCCGGTTCCTTGAACTGTATGGCGATCAGCAAAGCGGTTGAGGCAGTGAAGAGCGTGGCTATGAATGGCCAGCGTAAATTGTAGCTTCCCAGAAATCCTCCTAACAGAGCAGCAACGGCAGCGGACATCATGGTGAGCTTGCCGATTCTGGCTTCTCTGTCGCCGTATTCCTCTGCCAATCCGGCAGCCTGCAGCGACTCGTAATGGAAAACGGTATTGGTGCCTGATTGAAAAGACATGAATCCAGCGAAGCAAATCTGGGCAATCGCCAGCATGAGAAAACTGCTACCAAAAGAGAAAAAAAGACAAGCCAAAACCAGAAAAACAGAACTAATAATGAGCGTGGTTTTTCTGCCAATCACGTCTGAGAAATACCCGGAAGGTACCTCAATGCTTACGACTGCCATGTAGTAGATGGACTCCAGTAGCAGGACTTCCTTGAGACCAAGCTGCTCACTGAAAAACAAAAAGAAGGTGGGCATCCAGGCAAAGAACCCACTGCATACTTTATACCAGACATACAAGCGTACGTTTCTAAGCATGCCGCAAGATAAGCTTTTGTCAAGATCGCTGCTCGCTAATCACTTTCGACTTTCCGCTCTACAAAATCAAGGTCAACGTAGATTGGCATATGGTCGCTATAGCCATCGTTGAATTTGGGCCCGATATAGGTTCTGAAAGGTTTTTCGTTATCGAGTTCAATATCTCCTTCCAGCAAGAAATATTCCTTGTAGATAACGCAGTTCTCCTGGGGGGCATGCAGTCCGGCCTGACCGCGATAAAGCGGCGCGGATACAATAATCTGGTCCAATACATTCCATCCATGCCAAAGATCTTTATGCTCGTGTGTACCCTCTCCATCGAGGTGCTTTTTGTACATCAAGTTGAATAGACCATCGTCTTCCAGGTCTTCCTCTTTGTGTCTTGCCTGTAGGTGATCCATTACACTGGCATCATTTGGAAGGTCATTGAGATCGCCCATGATGACAATATTGGCCTTCGGCTGCTCCGACATAATCTCCTCAACCTTAGTATGAACTTTCCAACCCACAAAATTCCGCTTACGGTCAGTTTCCATATGGCCACCAAATCGAGATGGCCAATGATTGACAAACACGTGTAAAGTATCTCCGGAGTTAACCTTCCCCATTACGTACAAGATGTCACGAGTCTTAGAATCGAGATCAAACGGGAATTGCACTTCAATTGCTTCCGAATGTAGTACTTCAAATTTATCAGGACGGTAGATCAAAGCATTGTCGATCCCCCTTCTGTCAGGTGATTCGAAATGTTCTATCTGGTAATGAAATCTCCGCAAGGGTGTCAAGGTCACCAGTTCTTCTACAACCAAGCGGTTTTCTACTTCGCACAGACCCACAATTGCCGGAGGTTCCCATCCGCCGACAGCCATAACCACCCGATAGATATTTCTCAATTTATCTTTGTAACGCCATTTATTCCAACCTTTGATGCCTGTTGGCGTAAAATCATCATCACGTTTGAGGCTGTCATCGAAGACGTCAAATAGATTTTCTACATTATAAAACGCCACTCTTAAGCCCTGATCCCCGCGAGGTTCCTCGTGCTCTTTCGGCATCAGATTGTCAGCTATCTCTTGGGCATTTAGCCAATTTGGGAGTAAGACTGAAACAAAACAGAAGAAGATTATGTATCTAAGTTGGCTCATTATTGATGAATTTAGAAGGTACAATGCCACTGACTAGTGCTGCGTAAACAAAGTATGTGACACCTTTTAGGAGCTTATCTTTTTGTCAGACGAGCAACGAAGTATGACAGAAATAGAAGCCCGTACAAGGTGGTGCGAATTTCGTTTGCGTAGCACTAGTACCTGATAGCGGCAGCTCCTATCCAGTCATAGTTCTGCTTATAAGCGTTGAAATCAAGAACAGTTACCACCCCATCCAAATTGGTATCCAAAACGGTGTACTGGTGGATAGCAGAGGAGTCCAGGATATATTGATTGAAGTCGGCAAAAGTCGATAGGCCGTCTGCATTGAAATCCCCGGCGGCCATTGCTAGTTGGCCATCAGGCATTGTTTTGCAGCCAGTGGACATAGCAGCAGAAGACGAGCTGAAATCAACCAGCGAGTTGGCAGAAAGGTCTCTGGCTGCATCCGTAATCACATCGATATGTGATTTGTGTCGAAGCGCAACAAAGTAATTGTTGTTGGTGAGTGACTCGAATCTAATGCTGCTGTTTCCGTCAGTGCCCTGCACTGTCCCGTCTTTCAGTAGCATAACGGCCTTTTGGTCCACCACAATCTGGCTGTTGTCAGCATCTCGCAGCTCAAGCAATACCCAGTCCACAGCATCTGTTGGCAGAGAAGCGAAACTCTCTGTTCCGCCGTAATTCCAGGGTGCTGTATTGAAGGGTTGTGACATAGGAATTAAGCCCAGGTCTGCAGCATCTGTATGCATCTCGTTTGCTCCGATGTAGGGGCCTTCAAGTTGCGCCCGAAGCTCCAAAAGTAAAGGCTCGCTGTATTTGTGCACGCTTACGTCGTCTAAATAAAATCCATCTCCATTGACGCTTCCGTCCGAAGAAAGTTCAAACTTCAGGTAGAAGGAAGTACCGGCATAATCGCTCAAATCAATAACCTCTCTAACCCAGTCGGTCTGGTCATCATCGTACACCGGAGCGTAATCCTGATACTGAGTGCCCGGGTCGGTGTATCGACCGCAGAGGGCATTCCAGTTACTTCCATCCTCAGAGGCGTAAACGGTCAGCTGATCATAGCAATTTTCGATATCCCACTTTGCCCAAAAGCTCACTGCTCCTCCTGAGGCGTCGCTAAAGTCAAGTATATTGGCTGTCTCAAGATAGTAGTCGAAATTGTTGGTGTAGTTTCCCCCCGGGCTATCAGTAATGCAATAGGGAGGAGAAATGAAATCCGGAGAATAGGTAAACCATGCATTCGTATTCCAATTGTCCATGGTCAGAAAGTCATCAAAAAACAGCAGCTCCGGTTGGAAACGCTTGCTGACTCGCTCGGTAATACTGTATTGTCCATTGTCGATTACTACGTCGAAAATCACTTCCTCACCTGGCTCAGCACCAGCATCGATCGTGTAGGCAATAGAGCCTTGAACGACTTGCAGAGCAGCCATATTGTTAAACGTGGCATCAGCTGCTACACTACTTATATTTGCACTCACTGGCTGCACAGAGACACGATAAGCTGCGACGTCTGTGAGGCCAATTCGTTGCAGGTCAAAATCGAATGAGGCATTGAGACTAGTTATCTCAGGACTTGAGGTTTCATGCAGCTCTGCAGCCTTTCCGGCAATAAACGCACTGGATAGATTTTGCCATACTGCTGCCTGCGCGAGCGGTATAATACGGCTTTGAGCCGGCCAAAAGCCATCGGAGTTGCCACCGACCTCAGGCGTACAAGAAATGATCGCTCCCTTTGTGCTCTGCTCCCCGTACATCCAGTCATCTGCATCCCCATTGGTGCCATAAGATCCTGTTTCACTAAAAGTACCATAGTTGTAGCAATTGTGATGCGTCATCACCTTTCCCATTGTTCTGTATTGATCATGGTCTGCAGTCGGAGCATCCTGGTATCCCCAGGGCATGAAGACATAGTCTCCATAGGTATGGTAATTAAGAGCGACCTTAAAATCATGCTGCAGTACAAAATCCCTTACTAATTGTGTTTCTTCTTCACTAAATGCTGATGGTCCTCTATAGACTGCACTGCTTGGATTCCCTGAAGAGCCTGAATTGTCAACTCCCCATTGATAGCCGTAATTTCGGTTAAGGTCGACCCCAAAGGAACCGTCAGCATTTGCACGTCGGTTCTTTCTCCACATACCGCCGCCATTTGGGTTCGTCAATTCGTTGTATTGGTACCCATCTGGATTCACGCAAGGAATAAAGTACAACTCAGTATTGTCAACTAATCGCTGCACCTCCGCATCGCTGGCATAGTTTTCTAGTAGGTACCACATATAGAAAATCAGCTGCATCAGACTTTCTGGTTCTCTGGCGTGATGCAGCGCAGTGTACAAAATCTCAGGATCTGCCGAGTCAACATTTGGTTCATCGGAGATACGCAGCCAGTACAGCTCGTTGCCATCATGTGTAGTAACAGAAGGGTCAATAGAGGCCCGTGCAGAAATCAAATTAGGATATAAAGCTGCCATTTCGTCCAGCTCTGTCAGCATTTCGGCATAGGTTAGATAGCCACCCATACTGCCAGTATGGAAGTTGGCTGGTGTTGTATAACTTCCTTCATCACAGGCAGGTGGATACAACAAGGCACGTTGCTGATTGGCTCCTTTTTTCAATCGTCTTTCATAGTAGCCAGCCATGTCTGCTATCAATATCTCGTAGCTAATGCCCGCTTGATCTAGCTGCCGAAGTTCCCAGGAAGAGAAGTCGCCGGTAAAAGCAGCCTCCTCACGGTGGCCATGATCACAGGCTACTCCGGTTCGAGCCAGCTCCTCGGCACTCACACCATTCAAGTCAATCTTGACCCTATAGTACAATTCCTCTTCCGCTATCACAGTGAGGGAGAGCAGCAAGACTAGAAGTAAGCAAATCTGTTTCATGTTGTTGTATTGAACGAGCGTTAAGCGATCTTTTCCAAATCAAAGGACGGGCACCTAAAAAATAGCACGAAGCTGTGCACGTCCAACATGTCTGGCCTTGTTTTGTTCCGTCTTTCGACCGTCATAAACGAGCGAAAGCTGAATCTGCTTGCCTAGCTTAGTATCATAAGACAAAGCCCAAATGAAATTATCCCCATTTTGAAAACTATCCAGCATTTGATAGACATAGGGCGCATTTGGATCTCCTTCAAACTTTACTGAAGCATAAGACAATTTTGCCTGAATGCTTTGCTGAGCCGCAATTCCGTATTTGCAATCAACACTCAGTTGATGCATCGTAGCCGGAACTGCTTCAGATTCTTCCAAAGTGAGGCGGCTAACATTGTCCTTATAAAGGTACGAAGTAGTCAAACGAAATTTTGTCCCCAAAATCCAGTTTAGTGAAGGTTCATAGGATTTACTCTCAATTCTATAGTTGTTTTCAGTCAAAGCCGTAGAACTGGAGCGACTAAGCTCATTTATAAGTAGCAATTTAGCAGAAAAAGACGTCGAAATATTGTAGCGCAACGACAAACCAGTCTCCTTTCTGGACCTGCTATCGCTGCCACCTAGCAAAATGCTGTTGTTGTACAATAGTTGCTGATACAGCTCTGCACCAAAGTCTGACCTGCTGCGATTCAAAAACAAGGCATTACGAAGAGAAGACGAAATCGAAGAAGCAGTTGAATCTTCTTGCAAGGCTCCGTAATCACTTAGCAGCGGATTAAAAGTTTTCAAGCCCTGCGACAAGGGTAGTTTACGATTGATCTGCCAATTCGTCTGCGTAGAAAAACGACTAATCACATTTTTCCACCCTTTGGTATCATACCATTTAGCCGCGGGATTGATAAACAGAACCTGATTAAAGAGAAGGTTATTCGTCTTCACATACTGATCTGTCGGAATCAAGATCTTCCTGTACAGGGTATCCTGAGTCTGGTCATTGGCATCTACCAGAAGGAATTCACTCAATTCGCGAATATCATTTTGATTCAAATCTCTATAGATATAATTTCCTGACCGGTCTGCTGTAGGAATAAACTCGAAGTCAATCACCTGTGTCTGTCCGGAACTGATCCTGTACTGAGTATTGGATTTAATCAAGCCCTTCCACACTGCCCAATTATACTGAAGGTTTGCCAGAATGGTACCATTTTCATTTTTGTCTAAAACCGTATCCGCATGCACTTCTAAACTCCGATAGCTCACATCCCATAAGAACTGATGACGGGCCGACTTGCCAAGCCGACCATTGATGGCATAAGTTTGTCCTGTAGACAGCGCCTCAAAATCATCGGCTTTTGGCAGTTGATCCTTGCGCCAGACATATTTAAAACCCACCTGGTGTTTGGCTGTATCGGAATTGCTGATATATGCTGTCGCTTCGTCAAAAAAGATACTGTTGCTTCCCAGCACTTCCCCGTCTTCAATTCGGTTCCGCTCCCGCATCCAATGGATACCCGAAACCCAGGCTTTTTTGCCACCCCAATTTCTCTGAATTCTAGCGCTGGGTCGCAAGAACTTTGTATTGTACAAACTGTCTTCGGTGGTCACCAGATTTGCCCTTGCTTCTATCCACCAATTGCTGTTTCTAAGCTTTGCACCCGCCTCATGCCGATACCCCGTATACCATTGCTTTTGAGCATATCTGGTAAAACCATAATCCACCGATTTCCCCTTGCTCATTTCCAGCTCCACACTGGCCTTGCTAATTTGTTCTTCACGCTGTCTCGAACTGTTCAACACGTTCCAATCGCGACCAAACTCCACCCCACGCCATCGCTCAATGGCCCGGAACTGTTCACCTACAAATTCATGAGAAAGCCCCACTCTAAGAATCTTGCCCCCAACACTATCTAGTGCCAATTTACTATTGTAGGCCAGCTTTAGGCCAAGTCCGCTATTGTCCTCATTATCAATGCTTGAGAAGGTGTTTAGGTCATGATTGCTCAAAGCCAATTCGGCGCTGAGCTGATGCCCTTTTGCAGGATCGAACTCCGCGGCAAGATTCCACATCCTTTTCCGGTTTGGACTCACAATTTTTCGCACAGGCTCAAAACGACCACGCGGCCGACTGCTTACAGGATCAGGAGCCACCCACTCAAATACACGACCGTTTATGGTTCGATCGGAAAGCACATAGTTCCCATTGCCTTCGCCCAGATCAGTAAAACTCAGGCTGAATTCCCTTTCCAGAGAATCGCTGGTAAATACAAAGACAGTCGGATACAATAGCCCATTTACCAAGGTGTCAACGCGTCTGTATTGAATCACATCTGCCACGAAACCTGTTTGACTTACACCACTCAAAACTGCCGATTCCAAATCATCACCCACAGCTTGTAGCAAGCTCTTTTCTGCATCTCCAATGCTGCTCTCTGCCACTGGCTCATTCCTCGCATCTCCCTCTTGGTAAAAGTGTCCTCGAATCTTCAACTTATCATCTGTATAATCGCTGTACCAATGAAGCGTGCTTCGCAGATAGTTAACATTCGAGTACTCAAATTCCACACTTATGCGACTGTCTTTTGTGATCAGCCGCTGATTAGTAAAAGTGAGTTCTCCCGCATTGTAATCAATCACATAGTCCAACTCCGTACCCCGTTTCACTTGCACGCCATCTATATAAACACGCTCAGATCCACTCAACACAATGATGAACAACTCATTGTTTGCCCCCTTCAGTTTGTACGGTCCTTGATTTCCCTCCTCACCTACAATCTGATTGCGTGCAAACTTTCCTCTTGCCACCGCAGCAGAGGCTCCTGCACTCATTTTTCCCCGACCCACATCCCAGGCAGTTGAAGCACTAAGCCCTTGCAGTTTCTTTTTGAAATTAAGAAAGTACGAGTGCTGTTCAGCCAATGGAAAATCACCAGCAATCAACTTACTACGCCCCTTGCTCAACTGAATAAAAATCCGATCAAACTCCTGCAATTGTTGAGTATTGCCTTCCGGCTGGAAGGGAATCGTGTTGTCACTAATGGCTGCGAGGATTTCCACATCATTGCGCAGCTTGCCAGACATTTCCAGATTGAAATTGGAGTTCACCACGAGATCCTGTGAATTTCCAAACGAGATCCCTCGCGAAAAACTTCCGCTGTAGTCCAGGCCACCGAGATCAAATATATCCCTACGGGGACCGTCAGGGCGATAACTCAAATCACGCAACGGCTGCGAGGCAGAAGATTGATGTAAACTTGAATCCTTAAGCGCAAATCGTTTGTTCAATCTAAAGCCAAACACCCGGTAGCGAATCGCAATGCTTTCGCAATCAGGCCTGGAACGCCAAATCAAACGGCCATTAACAAAGTCGATGAAGTACAGCGATTCATCAAGTTCAGACCCATCCTTACACATTAACACCACAGAATCCGGAATAATTGAATACTCGTCCACCTGCAAAGTGTCGGCATCCACGCTCAGTTCTGCATATCGCAGATTACTCAAGGTTTGCCCCTCAAGCCCTGGCACTGAAAACATCAGTAGACAAACTATAGAAATGAATCTGCTCAGAAACGTGGATTTAGGGATAGGGAATAAATAACTGTCCGATTTTGACGCCGCTGGAAATGATTTAGACGAGGCATTTTTTGA
>JAHDEE010000375.1 GCA_020629005.1 Chitinophagales bacterium | reverse complement strand
GCCAGTAGCGGGGGCTCGGAGCTTGCCGGAGAGACCACGCTGCTGGATACCCGAAGCGGCTGCATGTAGGCCCCATTGGAACGGACAGCCGGACCTCAGTTTCCGCGACGGGATTTGTTTCGCTCCTAATTATCGATCATAAATTGGACTGTGATCAAAGCTTGCCTTATCTTCGAGCATGAGAATGCTTTTAATGACTCTAACAATTTTGCTTGTCGGAATGAATGTAGCACATGCGCAAAATGAAGAATTGGCTGCTGAGTTGAGAACATATATTGAAGCTAAGATGCAGCAAAACAACATTCCGGGTCTGAGCGCCTGCATTGTGAAAGAGGGGCAGATCGTATGGCAGGATGCTTTCGGTTTTGCGGATGTTGATGCGGAAAGACCGGTTGATATGGAGACTTTATTTACATTGGCTTCGATATCTAAATTGTTTGTTGGAACAGCATGTCTACAGCTTTGGGAGCAGGGCCTGTTGGACCTGGATGCAGACATCAATGAGTATTTGCCAATAGAGATAAAGAATCCAAATTTCCCGACTGAGATAATCACTGCCAGGCAATTGCTGATGCACAAATCGGGATTGCGTGATTATGAATCTGATTTGCAATTGTGGGATGGCCCTGGTGATCCCATTTATGACCTGGAGACCTTTTGTACCGAGTACTTTTTGCCGGATGGTTCTCTATACGTGGCCTCAAATTGGGGACAATTTGCTCCAGGCAGCGCCGATTATTGGTATTCCAATGCCGGTTTTACCTTGCTCGGGTATGTAATTGCTGAAGCCAGTGGGATGCCTTTCAATGAATATTGTCGAGAAAATATACAACTTCCATTGGGAATGGAAACGGCTGGGTGGTTCTACGAGAACATTGACACTGAGAAGATGGCGATACCCTATAAATTTGTTGGTGGTGGATTTGAAAGTTACGGACTGTATAGTGTACCGGAATACCCGGCGGCCATGTTGAAGAGCAATTTACCGGAGTTGGCCAATTTCCTGATTGCATTTACCAATGAAGGCAAGTTAGGAGGCGTGCAGCTATTGCAAAAAGAAACGGTGGAACTGATGCTACCTGCCGATATGACTAATGGGCTTGCTTGGTGGGGAAGTGATACCTGGTATGGTGATCAAGATGGGAACTACTGGGGCCATGGTGGATTTATGAATGGGGTTAGGACGCAACTGAGTTATTATCCGGCGACAGAAACGGGATTGCTGATACTTACCAATGGTCAGAGCGACTATGGCGACATACATGATAAGATGGAGTCGATGGTTGCATCCTTCATTGCAAGCCCTAGCCCTGTGGATGAAAGGGCTCCTGGCACCTTAATAGGAATCTCTCCAAATCCGACCAGTGAGCAGCTCCAAATAGCGCATACAATCATCAATGGACAGTTTGCCATCTTTGATTTGTCTGGAAGCAAATTGGCAGAGGGGCTACTCCATGAGCAAATTAATTTGCGAGGTCTGTCAAAAGGGAACTATGTATTGCATATTTATGATGAACATGGAAAAGAACGGGCTGTGCAGCAGTTTGTCAAACAGTAAGATCAAGCGATCATATATGTTTTTCGCAATACTTGTGATAACGTGACGGTAGTTCCTCCCAATCGTTTCGAACACCGTCTACTTCAACGACCATTGATGCGGCGGCATGCGCATATGCCATAGACAATGTTAAGTTGGCTGTATTCTTATAATGACAAAGGAAGGCGGTAGCGAAGACATCACCAGCTCCTGTAGGGTCTACTTCTTCGACAGACCAGGAGGGGAAAGACCTCACATGTCCCTGTTCATAGAGCTGTGCGCCTGCTGCTCCTTTGGTCAAAACACATATGGGGATTCGGCTGGTAATTTCTTCGATCCATACCGGATTGCCCTCCACATCATCAATACTAAAGATGGCCAGATCCAGCCCAGATAGCCGATCCCATTGCATAGCGGTTGCGGAGACTTTTCCTTGCTCATCCCAGGAGCGCAGGAAGCCCTGAATAGTGCAGGCATGCAGAATATCCGGATAGGCAGAAATGATGTTTAGATTAATCTCATCTGCAATAGGACAAAGAAAAATGATAGCAGGCTGTAACTCTTCGGGAATATTGGATTTGGAAATTTTCTCGGCCCTTTGCAATATATATTGCTGACGAATCGCATCTCGGTATCGGTTATCAAACACTGTGGTTTGCTTTGCTGGTACGATTTGCAACTGCACACCGGCATCTGTAAAGTTGTCTTCAAACAAGAAATCTGGTCCAATGCTGGTAAGTACCACTGTTTGTTCACCGATTGCATTGGCAAAGGCAGCGGCATAAGAAACAGTACCTCCCAGTTTGAATCCTGTTGGAGTCTTGTCATGGCAGGCATGTCCGACAAATAGTATTGGAGCCTTCATAGCTTATTCTTGATTCCTTTCTGAGCAGCTTATCGGCCAGCGAATCCAAGTGTGATGTAGACCATCACTGTCGCCAATACCAATAAGAGGCTGAGTGGCTTGGCAAGCTTCCAGCTTTCCATATCCACCGCTCCTACATCGCTGATAGTAAAGCGTTCCTTAACCGGATGGATAAGCGAGGCAAGATGCATTACAATCACGTTGAGCACAAATTCGATTCCCCATATGTGCACAAAGTGCAGCTCTACTTTTATCACAAAATTCATGATCACGTAGAAGGCGAGGCCAAAAAACAAACCACATTTTGCCCCGAAAGCTGAGACCTTTGGGAAGAAGAAGCCTGCAATGATAACTGTGGCCATCGGGATGAAGAAGATACCATTTAACTGCTGTAGTAATTGGTAGAGACCTTCGGGCGCATTGGCCACAAAGGGTGCGATGAAAATGGAGAGTATTGCCAAAGTCGCAGAAGCAATCTTCCCTACCCGCACCAGCGCCTTTCCTCCTGCTTCCCGATTCAGGTAACGCTTGTAGATTCCCAAACTGAAAATGGTTGCAGCGCTATTCAGTACCGAATTGAAAGTGGAAAAGACTGCACCGATGATGACAGCGGCAAAGAGTCCGGTCATCCAGGCTGGAAGTACTCGCTTTACCAACATGGGATACACAAGATCCTGATCGTTGAAGAGTTCCTGACCGAAGTAATAGAATCCTATTATACCCGGCAAGACTACGATAAGCGGCACCAGTATTTTTAGTACTCCGGTGTACAACAGTCCTTTTTGGGCTTCTTTTAGGCTGGAGGCCCCGAGTGCGCGCTGGATGATCGATTGATGCATAGTCCAGAAGTAAACCTGATTGATGATCAGGCCTGTGAAAAGCACATTGAAGGGCAGAATGGCTTCCCGAGAACCGGGCCCTACTGAAGGCTCCAGACTGACGACGTTGAATTTTTCCGGATTGTGGTTAAACAACTCGATCAGTCCGGCAATAGGATTGCCTGCTCCAATATCAGCCAAAGCGATAATGGGAATAGCAATTCCAAATAGCAGCAGGCCGTAGCCATTCAAGGTATCTGTGTGTGCAATCATCCTTAGGCCACCAAACACCGCATAGAGGGAACCTAGGAGTCCTACCAGTATCACTGTCAGCCATAGTCCCTGATTTGGGCTTACTTCCAGGTTTTCTGAGACATTAAAGAGGCTTTCGATGTTCAAAGCACCAGTATACAATACAATTGGAAGTAGCGTACAAACGAATGAAGTGATGAGCAATGCTGCAATGATGGTTCTGGTAGCACCATCAAATCGCTTCTCCAGGAATTCCGGGATGGTCGTCAAACCCATTTTGAGATATCTAGGGACGAAGTACAGAGCGGCCATCACTAGCGCCAGGGCGGAGGTGACCTCCCAGGCAACTATCATGGATCCGTTTTTGTAAGCGGAACCGTTCATTCCGATCAGATGCTCCGTTGAGATATTGGTAAGCAGCAACGATCCGGCAATAACTACTCCGCTGAGACTTCTTCCGCCAAGGAAGTAGTCGTCGGGAGTTTCGTTTTTTTCATTTCTAAGTTTCCAGAAGGTATAACTGGACACAAACAGGGTGAAGCCGATAAAGCCAAAGGCGGTAATCATAGGTGGCAGAGGTTAATCATGCCTCAATTTAG
>JAHDEE010000374.1 GCA_020629005.1 Chitinophagales bacterium | reverse complement strand
CCCTACGAACTGGCTAAATTATTTAAACTTAAATAGAACCAATCAACCCTGCTTCACCCGGGGCTAGTTTTCACCGCCATTCGATCGCGGTGAAGAGCTAAATTCGGATTCAAAGACCTCCCTTTTACAAACCATTACTTGCAAATAGTTTATATTTATGTGTTCCTTTACAACTGACTGAGCCATGATCACCCGCTGCCTCCTCTCCCCTCTTTGCATCTTGCTACTACTGCTGTGTTCAAGCGGTTCGACCATGGCAGACTCATGCCCCATCGGAGAACGAATCATCACGAGCGATGAAGAGCTGATAGAGTTTGTGGAGCTGCTGGATGGCTGCACCGAAATTGAAGGCGATTTGTTCCTAACCGACGATGATGATGCCTTTCCACTTACAGACTTGTCCCCACTTTCGAATATCACAGAGATCTACGGACACCTTAGCATCATGGAAGCGCCTCAGCTGATGTCACTGCATGGATTGGAAAGTCTCAAAGTCGTCTCGAATAGCCTAAGTATCAGAGATCTACCTTTGACTAATTTGGAAGGACTCGACTCACTGACTGTCATTCGCAGTCTCGCAATAAACAATAATTCTGCCTTGCTCCAGATAGCAGGTTTTGGCCAACTGATGTCAGTTTCAGAGCATCTTGAAATCTCCGAAAATCAGTCATTGCTAAGCCTGACTGGCTTCGATGCTTTGGAAACTATTGGAAAAACACTGCAAATCAGCCAGAATCAGGAGCTAGGCGAAATTGACTTTGCAAACCAATTACATTCTATCGGTCGGGATTTGCAGATTTCTCACAATTCATCACTCAATAGCATCGATGGCTTCAATACGCTCCAAGACATTGGTCGGAACCTGCTGATCTTAGAAAACCAGGAGCTTACCGAGATCGACTTTGCTCCCACTCTTTCCCTCATTGAAAACAATCTCGAAGTATCCATGAATCCGTCTCTCAGCACATGGCATAACTTTGAAAGTCTGCAGAGTATTGAAGGAAGCCTCGTGATAAGCCACAATCCACAACTTCAAGCCGGCCCAAACTTTGATGCTCTGACCTATTTGAGATTGCACTTAATCATTGAAGATACTGCACTGAGCCTCGATTCATTCGCTATGCATTTACCGGAGCTGAGGCAAGACTGTATCATTCGAAACAACAATGCGCTGTCCACACTGCCGTTCAGCTTTTTGCCCTCTGTTACTGAGATCGGTGGCGATCTAGAAATTTCAGAAAACCAAAATCTCTCGTCGATTGCTGCCTTTGATAGCCTTGTGTTGGTGAAAGATGATCTGAAGATTCTTGCTAACAACAGTCTGCACCAGCTGGACTTTGCAGCTATGTTACAGGAAGTGGGAGATTCTTGCATTATCGCAGGTAATCAAGTCCTCTATTCGATAAACAGCTCCTGTTTTTCCTCCTTAGAGAGGGTCGTTTGGGGTTTGCAGATAAGCGAGAACCCCTCATTGGAAATTATTGATGGCTTTGGAAACCTAGTAGAGATCAAACAGGGCTTTCTCTTTCGAAACAATGACGCTATGACAAGCCTTGGGTCGAACCATTTTCCTCTGCTACACACAATCGTGGGTGACTTCATCATACAGGACAATGAGCTACTAGAGAGCTTCCATTCCTTTGATTCCTTAGTGAGAATTGGAAATTTCCTTAAAGTGAAAGCCAATCAAAATCTGACTACAATAAGCATTGAAGCAACACTTCTGCTGATCGATGATATAGAGATCACAGGCAACGGACAAGAGCAGGCAGACCTGGTGATAAACGCCGAGCATCTCACCGACCTGGATGGAAATCTTTTTGTCTATGACAATCCTGGTCTACAGCAACTTGATGCTTTCCCGATCTTGCAAGCAATCGGAGCAAGCCTCGAGATAACAGACAATGAAAATTTAGTCGCCATTACTGGCCTCGATGCAATCGAAACCATCGATGAAGACTTTAGGATTTCAGGTAATCATCCGGATCTAACCATCGACCTTGCTAGCCAATTAGAGAGAATTGATGGCTCTTTGGTACTATCCGGGGGCCTCTCCTCCGTAGCGGATTCCAACTTTGAGAACTTAATTTTGGTTCAAGGAAATCTCCTACTTCAGCACTTGTCGAGCCCTGCCGCTTTTCCAGCGTTTTTGGCATTGCAACACGTTGGAGATACTTTGGCTCTTGACCTGAGCTTTGAGCTGGCACCTATAGCTTTCCCGGAATTGCTACATGCTGGTGTACTTCGTGTACAGGGCAATGAGCTTACGACTCAGTTACCAGAATTTCCAAAATTGATAGAGGTTCCTAAAGAGATCTTGATTGCTGAAAATTCAGCCCTCACTAGTCTCGAAGCTTTGGAAAATTTGGAGCAATGTCCCCTAAGGTTCGAGATTGTTGACAACGAGTCATTGCTATCCCTTTCTGTGTTCACGTCCCTGATACCTAACGATAACGCAGTTTTGGTTCTAGAACACAATCCCGTCCTTGACGATTGTGCATCTGCTAAGCTTTGCGAATGGATAGCCATAAACCCAAACCTGCACAGCGTACTACAAAATGGACCTAATTGCCAATCACTCGATGAGCTGGCAAGACAATGCGGGTTCTTCCCAGAGGGTACCTGCGGCTTCGCTGACATTAGCTTTGGCGACTATAAGGATACAGACTTTCTTGCCGACTGTCCTGACTGTGAAACAATCTATGGAGATGTCCATATCGAGGAAGCATACATCGAATCTGCTACCCCTATTCCAGTGTCTTCTATTTTGGGCAATCTAGAGGTCAGTGTTTGCGACAATTATGGATTCGAAGAACTCGACTATGTCCAGGGTGACTTAACACTCAATTGTTTTAATACACCAAGCACTGAATTTGCAGAATTGGATTCAATCGGAGGAAATCTGATGCAAAGAGAATACAGCCTCCTAGAACACTTCCCTGTCTTTCCACAACTGCAAAAGATCGCAGGCTCCTTCCGCTTTGAAAATGAAACCTTTTCTGAGCCCATACAGCTGCCAGCCCTTCAAGAGATAGGCGGTGACTTGGAAATTCTAGATTGTAGTAATATTGATTCTCTAAATTTTCTTCCACAACTCAGCACCATTGGAGGAAACCTCAAATTGGAAGATATTACTCTGGAGCAAGAGCAAAACATTCTATTTCCAGTACTAGAGGAAATAGGGGCCAATCTTGAAATATTGTCCTGCAGATTTATAGACACCTTGACTTTAGCTCCTCAATTGTCTACCGTCGGGGGTTCTTTGAAAATGGAAAAGATCAACGAATTTATTAGTGGTCCTAAAGTACACCTTAGCGGCTTCGATGCTTTACAATCTATAAGTGGATCACTCAGCGTCGATCAATTTCACAATATAAGAAAGATGCCCACCTTCGGATCATTAGAGATGGTAGAAGGATCGATCACCTTTCGTGATATATCACTAGCCAGATACCAGCTATTACTGCCTAATCTGATTTCTGTTGGTGGTAGTTTGAACCTTGATGAATTATCTTTTACACAGCTATTTGGCTTGAACAAGCTAACCGAGATAGGAGACAATTTGTCGATCTTAAACAATTCCAATCTAGAAACACTCTATGCCTTCAATGAGCTAGAACAGATCGGCAAGCACATGATTTTATCCAACCACGATCGGCTTATTGACCTATGGGCTTTTGGAAAGCTTGTTTCTGTAGGCAAAAGCATTCAACTCCTTGATCTCTTCACCCTGCCAAACCTGGATGCCTTTACCTCTATCACTTCCATGAATGGTCCCTTAAACATCAGAGACAATTTCTATCTGGAAAACATCAGAGGCTTATCAAATCTAAACCCCGAGGGAATTACTTCAGTATTCATTAAGGACAATTATTACCTCGAACGCTGTAATATCTCCTCCATTTGTCAATGGATCAGTGATCATCCCGAGCAAGGAACTTTTGACAATAGTTGGGGGCACTGCGATTCACTAGAGGATGTAAGGCAGAGCTGCGGTATTTCATTCGAACAAAGCCTCACAAGTGAGTCAATCGATCAACTGGGAATCACCCTCTATCCCCAACCAGCCAAAG
>JAHDEE010000373.1 GCA_020629005.1 Chitinophagales bacterium | reverse complement strand
AGATAAAAAGAGCCAGGAGCAAGGTAGAGACGCATCGCATGCGTCTAAGCCAGGCAGGTGATAGTAGGAGCAAAGAGCCTACTCCTTGCACCTCACTCCTCACTCCTCACTCCTCACTCCTCACTTCTGCGAGCGAAGGAGAACTGGTGCAAAATAGCCTTGATAGAAGTGGAAATGCGGGTGCACTGAGCGCCTGCCTGCGCCAGTGATGGAGGCTCGCCCAAAGGCGAGACTACAGCACTGGATGCAGGCAGCAGCGAAGGGTGCCCGCATTGGAGCGGATAGCAAGCGGTCCGTTTCAGCGTGGGGATTTTGCTTCGCTCCTAAAAATCAATAATGTTCTTTAGCGGAGATGTGCTTTCATTTTGATGCCATATTTTGGTCTTAAGGTGATGAGTGGTAAGGCTTCAATTTTTTGATCTTTGATCATCGAGAAATCGAAGCGACGTAAGAGGGTGGCTACGATCATTTGCATTTCCATCATGGCAAAACTGTTGCCGATGCAAAGTCTGGGGCCTCCGCCGAAAGGAATGTATTGGAAGCGTTTTCGGCTTTTTGCATTGTCTTTGTGGAAGCGCTCAGGGATGAATGCCTGCGGGTCGGCCCAGAGATCGGCTCGGCGATGGAGGCCGTAGATGAAGGAGATAATGAGGCTGCCTTTGGGTATCGGGAAGCCGTTGACTTCATCATCTTCCAGGGCCACACGATCGACTGCCCAGGCGGGTGGATGGAGTCGCATGCCCTCTTCGATGCATTGTTTGGTGTAGCTGAGTTGCGGTAAATGTTCGAAATGAACCTGGCCGTCGGGGCAGACTCTTTGTACCTCTTCACGAATCTTTTGCACCACATTTGGGTGCTTGATGAAAAGACGGAATAGCCAGGTCATCGCATTGGCGGATGTTTCGTGTCCTGCAGCTATAAGTACCAGAGCTTCGTCCCGTATTTGAGCTGAGCTCATGGGCTCACCAGTATCTTCGTACCTGCTTTTGAGTAGCATATCGAGCAGGTCGCTACTGTCTTTACCTGAGGATCTCCGCTCGTCGATGACTTGCATTAGAAATTCATCGACTTCGGCTTTCATTTGATCGCCCTTGTGCTCGGTTCGATTGAGCCAGAACCAGGGACGCATATAGGGTTTTCGATTCTTGTTGATGATGAGTTCCTGAAGGAAGTCGATGATATGTCCCATTCGCTTGAGGCTGGTCTCGTCTGTGGCCGTACCAAAGAGTCCTCTGACTACGACTTTGTAGGTGAGTTCCATCATGAATTTGGACATGTCGAATGTCTTGCCGCTGCTCGCGTATTGGTCTAGAATTCTGTGTTCCTGGTCGATCACGTTCATCATGGTATGGGAGAGCTCTTCGAGCTTCTTTTTGTGGAAGCCTGGTTGTATAAGTCGGCGTTGCTTGAGCCAGGGAGCACCATTGAGCGTGAGCAGGCCTTTGCCGAGATATTTGCCGAGTCCTTCGGTCTGTAGCTTTGATTTATGGTAGTTGCGATTGTTTCTTTGCAATACGTGCTCGATCACCTCTACCCTATCGGTCATGATGATGTTTGGATTTACAATGGTGCTTACTTTGTAAATGCCGCCGTGCTCCCGCAGGTTTCTTGCTATGATGGGTATGGGGTTTTTGGCGATTTGTGGAAGGTCGATCCATTTTCGAACATTCCCTATTTCGGCAATCTGCTTTTTTGGGGCTGCGGATTTCGATTTTCTTTCTTTTGTTTCAATCATGATTCTTTGGTTTTTGCCCAGTAGCTGGTTTCTGGTGTGGATAGTGCAAGCTTGTATTCAGGTCTGGTGGTGTTGAGAATTCCGGGTCGCAATAGATTAGGGAGGATTTGTACATCGTAGATTTCTTCTACAGAGCTTAGGTATTGGATGATTCCTACTTTACTACCAGTGGGTAAGTGTATAATAGCAATTCCACTGGATGTTGCTTTGTCAGCAATCTTCAATTGAGAAAAGGTAGTGGATTGTTTTCTAACCTTAGAGAGGCCGATAAACGCGTAATCACCAATTTTGGACATGCCCCTAACAAATCCATCCAATTGGCATATGACATCGTAGCTTCCCTTGTCCAGGTCGATTCTGACAAGTTCTCCGGTGGCAGATAAAAGCAGGTATAGCTGATTGTCCCAAATGCGGGGAGAGTGTGGCATCGGCAGGGCGGTGCAAATGGGCTCAGATTGTTTGATGTCAAACAAGACACCTGCTTTGGTAACTTCTGGTCGCCAGCTTTGATGCTGATCTCCTTGATTAAAGGCAGTTGCGTATTTGGGGTAGCCATCTTTCATGGCCATTCCATTTAGATGGCATCGATCTTCAGCCGCCAGCTTTGAAATAAAGCTCGGCACCCAATAAGGTCGATAGCTGAATTCATGATCGATTTTGACAATGCAGGAAAAAGAAGTGTTGACAGCATAAAGGCCATCCTCGCCCCAATCGAGATCGTGTATGTCTATCTGTCCGGTATAGTACTTGGCACGGGGTACATATAATGCATCATAGGTGTTGGGTTTGGCGGGATAATTAGCGGCCAGTCTTTTGTCGTTGGCGAGCACTACTACTTCATCTTTTACTGCGATGGCCATCATGTTTTCCTTAAGTGCGATTCCCATAGGCTTCGGGAAGGTTCTGGGAAGTTGTGTCAGCCTATCAGGGCTTGGGGCACTGAGGAAAACAAGTTTTCCAGCCTGATAGGTGCTGATAGCGATGGTGGCTTTTAGTTGGTGCAGCAATTCCGGAACATTGGGACTGTGAGCACATGAGAATGGAGGTGGAGGTGTGGACATGCTTGTATGGTGATCTAATTTAGTGAACGAGAAACTTGGAATTTAGATTGTGGAATCTCAAGCGAGCTGTTCTTCCACCTTGCGGATGACCTGGCAAAGTACTTCTACGCTTTCCAGCTTCATGGCATTGTACATAGAAGCTCTGTAGCCCCCAACTGAGCGATGACCTTTTATTCCCACTATTTGTGCTTCCTTGCAAAGTTCTTCGAAGAGTGATTGCGCATCCTCTCGCTCGATATGGAAGGTGGCATTCATTACCGATCTGTCTTCCTTCGCGACTGAAGTATGTAGTAAGCTGCAACTATCCACTGTATCATATAGAAGTGAGGCTTTGGCCTGGTTGTTTTTGCTGATAGCTTCTATGCCTTGCTTCTCGATCCACTGTAGATTGAGCCAGCACCCGTAAATGGACATTACTGGCGGGGTATTGAAGACTGATCCCCTCTTAATATGTGTACGGTAGTCGAGCATGGTTGGAATCTTTCTGGAAACTTTGCCCAGGAGTTCTTTCTTAACGATGACTAGTGTAGTACCTACAGGTCCAAGGTTTTTTTGTGCGCCGGCATATATCAGGTCGAACTGTGTCATGTCTATAGGTTCGGATAGAATGTCGGAAGACATATCAGCGACGAGTGGGCAGTCTACTCTTGGGTAGATGTTGCGGTACTGTGTACCATATATAGTATTGTTGGTAGTGAGGTGTACATATTTGTACTGAGTGGTCTCAGGCAGTTGTTTAGGAATGAAATTGAAGTTCTGTTCGGCAGATGAAGCAATGATCTCTGTGGCGCCAAATATTTGTGCTTCTGCAATTGCTTTTTTAGACCAGATGCCTGTATTGATATAAGCTGCTGTGTCTGCTTCATTGAGCAGATTCATCGGGACCATATAAAACTGTGAGCTGGCTCCTCCTGTGAGGAAAAGAATCTCGTATTCTTCTGGCAATTGCAGCAGCTCCCGAGCCAGAGAAATGGCACCATTGATGATCTCTGTGAAATTGTCAGATCTATGTGAACTTTCGGCCAGTGCGAGGCCGGTGTTATTGTAGTCAATGTAGGCTTGTGCCATCTTATCCAGCACCTCTCTGGGGAGTATTGAAGGGCCGGCGAAGAAGTTATGTACCATGATTTTAATTTTTTGTGAAAGATACTGCAAATTATCTCTCCAAGCGCTTGTCTATTCCAGATTTCCGTCCTATATTTGCAGCCGCTTCGGGAGGTAACGGTAACGTTGCTGAAGAAGCAGAAAAGCCTTTAGTTGACCACTTAGGTTTACGTCATAAGGTGAAAGTTCTATGAA
>JAHDEE010000372.1 GCA_020629005.1 Chitinophagales bacterium | reverse complement strand
CACTGCTGTAGTCTCTCCGCAGGCTCCGAGCCTCCATCAGCGGCGCATACAGCGCGCTCAGTCCACTTGCATTTCCGTTCCTATCTGGGCTATTTTGCACCTTTCCTCCACCGCGCTGCAGAGGAGTTCTTTTCCATTGAGAAGGAATTTCGCTACCATGACAGTGCCTTCCCTTTAAATCCATAGCGTTGTACTTACTTCATTGCGCTATCCCAGGACTTAGCCTGTTTATGTTGCAACTGCTTTTGGGCTAGAGCCGTCCGATATAGCGATAGCTTCTTCCAACATGCCTGGAACTTCACCCCAGGACTTACCTTGTTTGAAGACTGTGCTTCACCAATGCTAATACCTTTTCGTATTTTCTTCAATGACCTTCTTCAGGTTACTCAGATTCTCATCCTCTTGCGCCTTCATTGTCCCCTTGAGCAGCGGCATCATTGATCGCATTATCATGCCTTGTCCTGTTGTAGTGGTGGCGGATTTGATCTTGGTCTTACCTGCACTCTCCTCAAACTCTATTTCATAATCCATTACCATTACACCCTCCATCACAAAGTCCATTGCAATACTCTTGTCTGGCACTACCGACTTGATGGTTTCCACAATGATCGACTCTTGTCCGTTTTCCACAAAAGTATATTTAGTAACAGCCCCAACCTCTCCCTGTCGACCACTTACATGCTCGATGTTCTTAATGCCTTTTAACCATAGTTTAGCCTTGGCGGGATCTTGCATCACAGACCAAGCCTCTTTCAGAGGCTTATTAACCACAATCTCACTTTCATAGGAATTGGAAGGAGAAATGAAGCCGATAGCGATAAAGATTAAAGCTAGCAAAAGAATGATTCCGAGAAGGTACTTGAGATATTTCATAGCTTTGTTCAGTTTGTTTCAATCAGGCAACTAAAGATAGAATATTTATGACACTCTTCAGAGCGCCTCATTAGCCAGCCCCGTCATCAAGTAATTGACTTTCGATCTTTAGGCAGGACTTGGGTCTTGTTTTGGGAGCCAATACTGACGATTCTACGAAAGACAGTTCCTAAACCGGAAAGAACTGTCCTTTAGCTTGTACGATTCTCTATCCTGTTTGCGCTTATCTTCTATTCAGACAGTATTGGCCCCTGGCAACAAGGAAAAAACAGAGTTAGCCGGAGCTTATACTGTCCCATAACTAACGGCTGGAGCATTACGAACCCCCAACCCGCTTACTTTCTTCCTCAATACCAGTCTTGCGCTTCCTGCTTTTCACTTGCTGGTTTCCAAAGTTATAGCTCAGACTCAAACTGACTCTTCGGCTATCATTCTTTCCCTGACCATAGGATTCCAGTCCGGCAAAATTGGACACCCCTTGCCACCACGACCGATAGAAGATATCATTCGCCGCCAGTTTGACATTGAGCTGATCACGAAAAAACTTGCGTTGCAAACCTAGATTGAGCGACCAGGAATCCTCGTACTCAAATACCCCACCCCATATACCAGGACCAGAGTAATAGCCAGACACCTCACCCCTCAGATTCCAGGCGAGCGGAAAGGTGTGCTGCATGTAGATCGAATAAGTAAAGGCCTGCAAATCCACAATCTGCCCATCACCGTAGTCCGCCTGATTATCCAAATAAGAAGCACTGAGATTGAAGAATGCATTCCACTTCTGACCAAACTGCATCGGCGCCGAAACATTCCCTGATAGCACAGTCTGCTCCGCCAAATTAGCCCAGGTGATAAAAGCTGCTGCCGGATCAACTTCATCCGGAGCAATCAATCTGGTAATTTGATCTTCGGTCTTGCTATAACCGAGCTTGAAATTATATCGATACTGATAGGTCCACCCCAATTCCACATTGTTCACAATCTCTGCCTGCAAGCGAGGATTTCCCTTCTCATAAGACAACTCACTGAGCCGGTTTTCAAAAGGATTCAATACCTGGTAGTCAGGTCGGTTAATTCTCCTTCCGATCGCAAGGTTAAAAGAATGGCTTGGCTTGGGTGTCCAGGATAAACCGAAATTTGGAAACACACTAAGGTAGTTTTGAATCACTGGAGGCTCAGCCAGATCGGGATCAAATGGGCTTAGCGTACCTTCAGCGTCGGTTTGCTCCAACCTTACACCCGAAGAAAAACTCCATTGCTGATTGATAGGCCGGTTATAGCTAACATAGCCAGCATACACTGTTTCGCCATACTCAAAAATATTGGATCGCTGATCATTCCGAATATCCTCCCCGCCAAGCTGATTAAAGAATAGAAAAGTATTGTAAGAATTTACATGACTCAGCTTGGTGCCGATACCGAATTGCCCACCGGCCAAGGGACGGTCATAGTCGAGCTTAGCCGTGTAGATTTTGATGTCCGAATCCGGTTTCATCACATTGATTCGCTCACTCAGCAGTTCCTCCTCATTACTTGTCTTATAATATCGGTTTGGCGAAAAGCGCTCTGATTCAGATAAGTAGCTACCGTAATCGAGATCAATATTGAAATTGCTGTTTTTGGAAATATCATAGCGATAATTCACATTGATCGTATAATTACTGCCACTGCCGTCCAATTGGTTGCGGGCTACCAACACCGAGTCGATAGGAGCCTGCTCCATTTGCTCCGAAATCTCAATAATGTTCAGCGCCTCTCTACTACGGTCGTTTACAGTTCCTCCAATGAGGAATCCCACTGTCTGTTGTTTGCCCAGAAAAAAATCTGTACCTACACGATAGTTAAAACTGCGGTTCACTCGGGTAGAATTGTTGATTTCATTTAGCAGCAAGTTGTTCTGGTAACTCTCAAAAAGCATGTCATTAAAAGTGTTCCGATCTCCAACACCCAGGCTGCCAAATACATTCATAAACCGATTACGGTAGTTCATGGTCCCAGAAAGGTTAGCGCGACTATGCCTACCTTGCGAAAAGCTCGTACTCACTGAGCCATTGGTGCCCAGGTTTTCATCTCGTTTCAAGCGAATATCAATAATGCCGGCATTACCTTCCGCCTCATACTTAGCCCCCGGGTTGGTAATAATATCAATCCGATCAATCTGCTCCGCCGGCAAGCTCTCCAAATAGGAAGTTAGCTCATCCCCAGCAATCGGCAGCACCTTCCCATCCACAAAGATCCGCACACCGGTTCGCCCCAGCACACTAATATTGTCATTGTTATCCACCGCTACACTTGGGGCTTTTTTCATCAAGGCCAGCGCATCCTCACCCACACTGTTTATGGTCCCTTGCACATTAAACACCGTCCGATCCGGCTTCACTTCTACCAGCGCGCGGGTGGTCGTTACTGTGATCTCACTCAATTCTGTAGCACCACTGGCAAAGGTCAAAATACCCATGTCCTTCATCTCGTTAGGCGTCACCTCTATACCACTTACTTCCAGATCTTCCAGACCCACAAAAGAAGCCTTGAGAAAATAATTTCCCGCCTCAACTCCCTTGATTCTAAATACCCCGGCATCATCAGAGGTCTCCACTTTTATCATGCTGCTATCAGCACTGACATACAAAGCCACACTGGCATAGATCACCGCCTCCTTCTCCGCATCCTGCAATACGCCCTGGATCTGCCCCTCCTGGGCCACCGCAACACTGGCAGCAAAAGTCGCCAACAATGCAAGGCCAAAACAAAGTCGACCCACAGAGGCCATCAAGTAAATGTTTTTCATTCAAGCTCGGCTTTAGTATCAAACAATCGGACCGCAAAGATGCGCTTTTATCACACCTTATTTTGTTAATCTTTCTAAAGGCAAAACCAACTGCACTAGTGCTGCGTAAACAAAGTATGTGACACCTTTAGGGAGCTTATCTTTTCTCTACCTTTTAGATCACATTTCTTCTTGCAAGGACTATAAATAGCTTGCCTTGTGCAAACCGTAGCAATTGGTCTGCCAAGTTGATCCCTCTTCAAATTTTGCAAATTCTCATCCTCCTGCGCTTTCATCGTGCCCTCGAGTAGCGGCAGAATTGGAAACTGGTCAAAGAAGAAGCTGACGGTAATAGGGTGAAACCAAAAAGTATACGAGATCGGAAATTCCATATAAGGAGTGGTGGCTTTTTCGCTCCAACTTTGCAGTGTACTTATGCGAGTGACCCGACTGAGTTTGTG
>JAHDEE010000080.1 GCA_020629005.1 Chitinophagales bacterium | reverse complement strand
GGATAAAGCATTTCCAGCAAGTCAAAATGGACATTTATTGATTCGCTGTCCCTAAGTAGGTATAGCAACAAGCAAATGGGGTCCGTCTGCCAGGACCCAATCAATAAATTGCTTTGTTTCCAAATATCTAATTGACTGATGAAGGCAGATGTAGCCCTGTTTGTGTAGCAACAGCAGCGTAACCATCAATTATCGTATCTTTACAGTCATAAGCGGCAAATATTTTGCTTGCTCAGCAACAGCGACTTAAACAGAAAATCACATTGAAATTTACAGACCTCGGTTTTGGGGCTGACTTGTTACAAAGTCTTGATTTAATGGGCTTTGAGACTCCGACACCAATCCAACAAGAATCCATTCCTCACATTCTCGAAGGCAAAGATATGATTGCCTGTGCTCAAACAGGAACAGGAAAAACTGCTGCATATCTTCTCCCTGTGCTGGAAAAGATTAGCAGAGAAGGAAGTACCCACACGAGTGCATTGATCATTGCTCCTACCAGAGAATTAGCGCAACAAATTGACCAGCAGGTTGAGGGCTTTGCCTACTTCACTGGAGCTACTTCCTGCCCCGTATATGGCGGCGAAAAATCCTCCTGGGATACCCAGAAGACGGCACTCACCAAAGGTGCAGATATTATCATCGCTACACCAGGACGATTGATGGCCCATTTGAAGTTTGACTACGTAAAGCTAGATAAGCTGGAATACCTGATATTGGATGAAGCTGATCGCATGCTAGACATGGGCTTCTTTGACGATATCATGAAGATCATCAGCTACCTTCCTAAGAAAAGACAAAATCTGCTCTTTTCTGCCACGATGCCGCCGAAGATTCGCCAACTTTCTAAGAAGATGTTAACTGATCCTGTGCAGGTCAGTATCGCGATATCTAAGCCTGCTGCAGGAATATTGCAAGCAGCCTACGAAGTTAGCAATGATCTAAAAGTGCCGCTCCTGTGTGACTTGATGAAAAACCACAAGAAGCTGGAGAGTATTCTGATCTTCTCCTCTACGAAAAAGAACGTCAAAAATATAGTCAACGGCTTGAAAGCCGGCGGATATCCTGCCAGGGCCATTAGCTCGGAACTCAGCCAGGAAGAACGGGAGGATGTGATACGCGGCTTCAAGAGCAAACGCATTCAAATATTGGTTGCAACAGACATCCTGTCACGAGGTATCGACATCGAGTCCATAAGTCTTGTTATCAACTTCGATGTGCCGCATGACGCGGAAGACTATGTGCATAGGATTGGTAGAACAGCAAGAGCATCCAGCACTGGTGTGGCTCTGACCTTCGTAAATGGCGCTGACAGCAGAAAGTTCAAAAGCATCGAGTCGCTGATCGAGATGAAAGTGAACAGAGTTGCAGTCCCTTCCTATCTGAAGCCAGATAAGCGTTTCGTACAATCAAGTGGACGTGGGGGCCGTGGTGGGAGCAGTAGAAGCGGTGGATCAGGACGTGGTGGCTCTCGCAAAGGTGGCTCATCCCGAGGAAAATCCGGCGGCAGATCAAGAGACAACCGTTCCGGACATGGTTCAAACAGAAAGAAATCCTCTTCCAACCAGAACAGAAAGCCCAAAAGCAGCAATTCGAAGCCAGGAGGGCCACAGAAAAAGGATAGTTAATCTCGGCAACTCAGCAACCGATTTAATCGATTGGTCCTCCTCTGATCGGCATGCCCGCACATTCTTGGGATGCATCAGATTGTTGCCTGAAGGCTGTCCTGATCGACTAGTGGAAGTCTATCAATTCTACGCTAAACAACAAGACGGAATTTGGCGGAATACCTCCAACAGAGGAATTGCCGTAACCAAGTCGACTTGGAATGATAAACCATGCCTGCTCCCCAATTTTCATCAGTTGCAAACCCTCTCTCCATCCTGTAATCAGCCCACTCATATTGAATTCAACTGGGGTATCAGAAAAATCAAATACCTGACCACTTAAAAGGCTGCCGGTGTACTTGACAGTAACCACGGAGTTTGCAGCCGGACTCGCGCCTTCCTCCAGAGGATTGTCGATGATGTAATGTAAGCCAGACTCTGTAGACTGAGCCTGCAGATTATTAGCTGTCAGGTATTCGTCGATTTGTCTCAAGTCTTCATCATGCCTGTCAGGATTTGATTTTCCGCAGGCGTAATTGACAAGCATGAAAGCCAGAAATAAGAAAAGTAGCGCAAATGTGCTATAGATTGGGGTAGAACGCTGGATAGCGAAAAGGCTCATCAACATGATTTTTATTTATCTTGTGGCATAATTTAGGCAATTGTTTACCATCGGCTCCTAACCGCGCTTGCAGGTAACGCAAGATACTTAAGTTTATACAAGTGCAAAAGCAGTTTGTTCTGCCATCCCGCATTAAAGCGAGAATTGCTTCACTTAGGGATAGACAATCAATAACTGTCCATTTTGACTTGCTAGAAATGCTTTATCCATCGTTATTTTTCTCCACCAGCCAACAAGGATGCTGTCAAAAAATGCCTCGTCTAAATCATTTCTGGCGGCGTCAAAATCAGACAGTTATTGATTCCCAATCCCTACGCATTCAATGAGAAACCAAAACATACTCCTCATTTCGCCTGACGCCTGGGGCAAGTATTATCTCTCCAAGCACCATTACGCAATTTGCCTGGCAAAACACAATAAGGTTTGGTTTCTCAATCATGTAAACGCTGACCTGAGCGCTCGTCGTGTTCGTGTGCTCGACACAGAAATTCCAAATCTTAAAGTTGTCAATTATCGAAGTTCCATGCGTGGGCTGAGGTACTATCCCAATGTGCTCAAGCAGCAAATATTCAGGCAACAGCAGCAAGCAATAATGGCTGAAATCGGAGCGGAAATGGATCTGGTTTGGAGCTTCGATCCATATAGATTTACCGACTGGTCTACGTTTGGCGCTAAGTTTAACCTCTTCCATCCCGTAGATTTGTACCATTCACCCATTGAACTGCAGGTGGCTGCAAATGCGCAGGTGATCTTCGCTACATCTCAGAAAATATTAGATCGCTATCAGTCGCTTTCGATTCCCTCCTACTTTATCAATCATGGATTAGCACCTGACTTTGTGAATTCGAGGCCTGCTAAACTATCTCTGGATGGAAGGCGTAAAATAAAGGCCGGGCTTGCTGGAAATCTCCTACACAAACATCTGGCCAGGGAGGTGCTTCTAGGGCTCTGCAAAGAACAACAGCTGGTCGACTTCTACTTCATTGGACCGAAAGGTGAAGGTCAGGAGTTGGATCTGGAATCCAGAACCTTCCTCAAAAAATTAGCTGCCCAGGACAATGTTCATTTTGTGGACACCCTCCCCTACATAGATCTTCGAGCTGTTTTGTTGCAACTTGATCTGCTAATGATATGTTATAATGTTGACAGGTATGAAGAAGCTCCCCCCAATCCACATAAGTTATTGGAATACCTAAGTGTGGGGAAAGTAGTTGTTTCGAATTATTTCGATGTTTACAAACAGCAAAGACATTTGATTCAAATGTCAGATTCCTTGTCCGATTACTCCGAAACCTTTGCGAAGACGATAACCAAACTGGAGCATCATAATGCTGCAGAAACAATAAAACTGAGGCAAGAATACGCTGG
This sequence comes from Chitinophagales bacterium, assembly GCA_020629005.1. GTDB lineage: Bacteria > Bacteroidota > Bacteroidia > Chitinophagales > UBA2359 > JAHDDV01. Next base: position 21,347 of record JAHDEE010000080.1, on the reverse strand, counting down.
GGAGTTTAGTTACGATAAGCAATTGCGCAAGATTGAGCGAATCATTGCGGACCTAAAAAAGCCAGAGATGCAGAACAATATTGGAAGCAAGACATGAAAAACATTTTGCAAATACTGTACAGCGGACTCGGAGGACATGGCTCCGTCTTTTTCTCTTTGGTTGAAGCAGATGTGAAGAAAGAATTCAGGCATAGTGCGATTTTTTATGGAATAGAACCGCTTTTGGAGGACTATGCCCTAAAGTGTAATCAACTGAACATTCCCTATGTGTATGAAAAAAAGCGTCAGGGATTGGACCTGGATACGCAGCGTTCTTTTTTGTCCTGGATGGAAGAGCAAAGGCCCGATGCAATCATTCTTCACAGTCCGCCCATGCTGTATCTATGTCGCAAGTATCGCAAGAAATTTCCGAAAACAAGACTGCTACTGGTAGAGCACAACTCCAATAGTTTAAAGGGTTCTAAGGGTTGGATACTCAGCTCTTTGGCCTTTCCTTTTGTAGATCATGTTGTATATCTAACAGAAAGTTACAAGAAAGAGGTGCAGAAAAAAATTGGCATCTTCTTCAAGAGTCACAAGGCGGCTGTCATTGCCAACGGGATCAACACTAGTCGGTTCTGTCCAAAAGAATTGCCGTCTTCCAGAGTCGTAAATATAGGCATGTGTGGAAGAATGAATAGTCACAAGGATTTTGGAGGATTGATTGATGCTTTTGAAACATTAATCAAAAGACAATTGAATTTTCGGCTAAAACTGGATCTGGCAGGAGATGGACCCGACAGAAGCAGACTGGAAGATTACGTGCAATCGATCGGCTTGCAGAAGGACGTGACTTTTCGAGGTCTGCTCGGAGAAGCAGAACTGGTTTCATTTTATCAGGGGCTGAATATTTACGCCCATTCTACCTTTGCAGAAACAATGAGCACCTCAGTAATGCAAGCATTGGCCAGTGGCATTCCAACGATTGCCAGTTCAGTGTCGGGAATGCAACTTGTGCTTCCAAGCTCGATTGGGGTACATGTTGAACCAGGCAACAGTACCGCTATGTGCAATGCGATTGAGGCCTTGCTTTCCAACCGCCAAAAGCAAGAACAAATGGCGATGCAATCGAGAAGCTACGCTATGGAAAACTTGTCTAATATCACCAGTTGGAAACAGTATCTTCAACTCTTATTTCCCTAAAACGCTGTCTATGAGAATACTCTTCATGCAGAAGATAAAGGGACTTGCGGGTTCTGAGAATTACTTGATACAGCTATTACCGGAACTCCTGAAGAGAGGCATTCAAGCCGACTTTCTCGCCATCTATCCAAAGCAATACAGCACACCCGTTTCACTGGTTACCGATAAGCTGGAAGCACTGGGCGTTAAAGTACATCACCTGGTTAATGAGTCAGACCTGAGTCTAGGATTGCTGAAGCGCATTCATCACATTTATCGTGATGGGCATTACGATATGTTAAGTGCTCACTTGGTACATGCAGATTTTTGGGCAGCGATGACCAAGCTTAGGCACAATCGCAAGATGGTCATCGTTTCCAGCAAGCATGGCTACGACGAGGAATTCATGAATAAGTTCGGATTCGACACCAAGGCTACTTTCAGAAACAAGTACTATTGGACGGCCTACGTGGCGGAGCGCTGGATCAATCGATCTTTTTCCGTTTCTGAAGGCTTGCGCAGGCTATTGATTGCGAATGGGATTTGCAAGAAAGATAAGTTGGACTTGATCTATCATGGCGTTGAGATGGACTACCTGGGATCGAAGGAGGACCCGACTAAGCGCTTTGCCAATCGACAAATCAGCATAGTGGGTCGTTTGATACCGCTCAAAGGACATCGATTTGTGATTGATGTAATGCCTCGTCTATTGGCAAAGTATCCTGATCTGAAACTGGTTATGATTGGCAATGGCTCGGAGCAGGAAAGATTGATCGAACAAGTGAAAGAACTTGGGGTAGAGCATGCCGTGGTGTTTACTGGATTCCGTAAAGATGTGATGGAGCTCACCGCAAACTCCGACATCATGATCATACCTTCGATAGCAGAAGGCTTCGGCTTTGTATTTCTGGAGGCTTTCGCTTGTCGGACTCCTGTAATTGCCTTTGATGTTCCGGCTGGAAATGAGCTGATTGAAGATGGTATATCAGGCAGCCTTGTGAAACCTTTTGACTCAGAGGAGCTATATGAAAAGATCTGTTGGCAGATAGATCATCCGGAACTAAGAGCGCAGATGGCCGCGGTGTCTTACAAAAAACTCAAGGAGTACTATAGTATTGACCGAATGGTAGATGAAACGGTGGACTTCTTTCAAAAGGTGCATGATCGGGAATTTGGTTCTGGGGCTGCGGAGTCAGAGTGAGTAAAAACTATTGCACTGCCCAAAAAGCAAAATTGAGAGCGTGGGTGCAGAGCCGATCGGAGCCTGGTCGGAGCAGAAGGGACCGATCGACGAATGGGCGTACTTCACTAATAATCAACATGTTATCGCCAAACAAGCATCACACTCCGTGGTCCGCCCACGCCGGGCGCTTCGACTACGCTCAGCGACCGTCGTGGGCTCCATCAATGGTTTTTACTCAGACTGGAGTAGGGGATTTGGGATTACGGATTGGACTAGAAACTATACACGGCTCCGGCGGAGTGCAAGTGCAAAATAGCCCTGGGCGAAGTGGTATGGGGTAGCCTGTGGCCGTGGCGACTGCCGCGCCAGCGTAGCTCGGAGCTTGCCGGAGAGATGCGCTGGCGTGAGCAGGAGCAGGCCACAGGCTGCCCCATACAAGCGGAGCACAGGCAAGCCGTTTACGCGGCCGGGAAGCCTTTCGCTCCAAAAAAAGTTCATTACATTAGTCCTATGATCATAAACCTTTGGGCTAGTCCGAGAAATATTAGTACTGCTTTGATGTATTCTTTTGCTCAGCGTAGTGATACACGGGTGGTCGATGAGCCTTTGTATGCGCATTTTTTGCGATTGCGACCTGATGCTGCTCATCCGGGTCGGGAGGAGATACTGGAGGCCATGGAACAGGATGGGGACAAAGTGATGCGGGATTTGCTGGCTGATGATGGGGAGGAGCGAGTGCTTTTTTTGAAGCAGATGACCCATCATCTGATTGATATGGATCGTGGATTTTTGAGCTCGTGCAAAAATGTGATTCTGATTCGTGATCCAAAAGCAATGCTAATTTCGTACAGTAAGGTTTTGCCAAATCCTGGGATGGCTGATATTGGTATTAAGCAGTCTTACGAGTTGGCCAGGGAGCTGGAAGCTATGGGGCAAGAGGTGCTGGTATTGAATTCTCGACGGGTTTTGGAGGATCCAGCTGCTCATTTGGGTCGTTTATGTGCTCGGCTGGGAATTGGTTTTGAAGAGGCCATGCTTTCCTGGCATGCCGGTGCTATTACGGAAGATGGAATCTGGGCAAAGTATTGGTATGCCAATGTGCATCGGTCGACAGGTTTCGGGGCTGCACGTAAGGGCAGGGAACAGCTAGCCAGTCACCTTGAGCCGTTGTTAGCTGAATGTCAGTTTTACTATTCGTATTTGGATAAGATTGCTTCTTGCTTATAGTCGATGCATGTTAAAATGCCGCACCTTGATCTTCCCCTTTCTTTTGTTTTCCCTTCTTGTTTGCTTTGTTCGATGGAATCACGTTGAGGCTTTTGGTTACGCCAAACCATTCCATGGACTTGTCGTTGTAGGCCTGTGCAGCTTCTTCAGCTGTATCGAAATTGCCAAGGTCTACTCTTTCTCCATGTCTGAAAATGGCGGCGCGGTACTTTTTGTTTGCTTTGGTGACGCCCCTGTAACCAGTGCTGGTATTGATGACCTTTTGTGTTTGTCGAACGATTACCGAGGAGGTGCTCCAAACAATATTCTCTTTTCTGCAATCAAGTCGATTACCATTGACGAATGTTACGAATAGTCTTCGATCTACATCTGGTTTAGTGGACAGGGTTTCGGCTACCCAGCGGTGCAGGTAGATGGTTTCGTTCTTATAAGTTCCGTCTTTTCTTGGGTAGTTTTTTTGGAAGAAGGCATAACCAGAGCTGTGCATTCTAAGATTCTTGAGGAACTCAATTTTCTGTAGGTATTTATTGTTGATGATGGCTTCGTATACATCACCTGAAACGATAACGGTCTTATCGGTGTTTTTGAGAGGAAGTTTATAGAGCATAGTCTTCTGGCACTTATTATTGAATAATAAACTGTAATCTGGCCAGGGCCAGCGTGGAATGCCCACAGCTTACGAATGTGTGGCGTTCCCGATTAAGTTGTAGTACTGTTAGCGCGCGGTATCATTTGGCATCTCTGCTGATGAAAGCGACGCACTTAAGTTCAATTGCAATAGGTGTAGGTAGACTCTTCACTTCAACAGTGGTGCGGCATGGCGGATTCGATTTGAAGTACTCGCCCCACAGCCTGTTGTAGGTTTTGAAGTCGCGTTTCATGTTAGTGAGAAAGACAGTGACATCCACCAGATCTTCCCACTGTGCTCCAGAAGCCTCAAGTACTGTTTTTACGTTCTTGAATACAGAATGGCATTGCGGTTCGAAGTCGAAGCTATTGTACAGACCATTTTTGTCAAGGTCTAGTCCAGGCACTGCATCGGTACCTGGCTCTCTGGGGCCTATTCCAGACAGGTAAAGCCAGTTTCCGACTTGTTTGGCGTGGGGATAAAGTCCTACAGGTTTAGGGGCTTTGTCAGCATCGATTGAATTAAGCTCAGACATGTTTGTATTAAGCGGCAACAGCAGAAAAGAGACAGGCTGAAGGGTCATTTTGTAAAAGCCGTCAAGTCAAAAGTAAAAATTTTATCTAAAAAAGTGGCGTGAATTGAATAAAAAGCAGCAATTTCATTGTATTTGTTTTTCATATTAAAACCACATTAATTTAATTTCATATCAGACGCACACTACAATTAATCAACTTTTGTAATTGATAAGTGACCGATGCCGAGCTAAGAGTCCTAATTGTGTAGGATAAATTTGCTTTCGTGGCGCTCATAATCGCTGATACCGGGTCTGGTTTTTCGGGGTCCATTTTTTAAAGGAATTTCAGCGGAGCTTTCCGCTTTTCGAATACACATTGAAAAACAACAGGTATAATAATGGGGCTGTAACACAGGCCTGTACGGTTGTGGAATCTGTGAATTATCTGAGGTGAGATAGAGGCATAAAGAGGCTGTTGCGAGTAATGGTATTAGGCGGCGGAGTGAAAGCTTGCAAATGCTTGATTTTCTACTATAATTTTTGTTTCTTTAGCCTTTGCTAGCGACCCAACAAACTGGCTGATTTTCAGAAGTATACAGAGAGATATTCTTGCATTAGATTTTTGAGAAGTGAGTGTGCAGAGTGTAAGCAGGTTTGAAAGGATGTGTCTTAAAATAGAGCGGATAGTGATGAAAAAATTAACGCCATCTTAGAATTGAACGAGCTAGCCGACTGTACAATACAAACACCAATTGGCAAAACCAACTGTTTGGCCATACATAATTAAGCAGCCCATATTCATGAGTCTTTTTGATTTCTTTACACATGAGATAGCCATTGACCTTGGTACGGCAAACACATTGATCATCTACAAAGATCAAGTGGTTGTAGACGAGCCGTCCATTGTCGCTATAGATCGTTCGACTAACAAGGTGATTGCGGTGGGCAATAGGGCGCTGCAAATGCACGAAAAGACGCATGACAATATCAATACCATCCGGCCACTCAAGGATGGAGTAATTGCTGACTTTGAAGCTGCTGAGCGCATGTTGCAGGGAATGATCGACCTCCTGTACACTAAGAAGCAGTGGATCAAGCCAAGCTATAAAATGGTGATCTGTATCCCATCCGGGATTACGGAAGTGGAAAAACGAGCAGTATTCGAATCTGCCGAACGGGCGAGAGCAAAGGAATGCTACCTGGTACACGAACCGATGGCAGCAGCATTAGGAATCGGGATCGATGTGGAAGAGCCCATTGGCAATATGATCATCGATATCGGGGGAGGAACGACGGAGATTGCTGTGATCGCATTGATGGGTATCGTCTGTGACCAGTCGATAAGAGTGGCTGGAGACGACTTCACAAGAGATATTATCAATTACATCAAGCGACAATACAATGTGTTGATCGGAGAGCGTACTGCTGAAAACATAAAGATCGAAGCTGGCTCTGCTCTTCCAGAGCTCGATAATCCGCCGGAAGACTACGCGGTAAATGGGCGAGATCTGATGACCGGAACGCCAAAGCAAATCACCATCAACTATGCGGAGGTGGCCAAATGCCTGGACAAATCCATTACCAAGCTGGAAGAGGCCGTGATGCGAGCATTGGAAACCACTCCACCTGAACTTGCTTCGGATATCTACAAGACGGGCATTTACCTGACCGGCGGGGGAGCTTTGCTCCGAGGGCTAGACAAGCGTATATCCCATAAGACCAAACTGATGGTTCATATTGCCGATGATCCATTAAGAGCAGTTGTGAAAGGAACTGGTATTGCCTTGAAAACCCCTGAAAAGTACCCATTCCTTATGAGCAAGATACCAGGTTAATGAATGCAGAACTTTATACAATTTATCCTTAGGTTTCATGCCCTCTTTCTTTTCCTGATACTGCAGGGACTTTGCCTGTATCTTATCACCAGAGAACACCACTACCAAAGATCTATCATCTACAAAGCTACCGACGAGCTAACTGGCACTGTTTACACGGGTGTTACAGGAACCAGAGATTATGTTGGCCTAAAGGACGTGAATGACAGCCTGGTTGCCGAAAACGCCAGACTTCGCGAACGTATGCTGATGCTTGAGCTAATGCAGATTTCCCGAAAAGATCTGCAAGCCGACACCGAGTGGATCGACAGTACGCGCTATGAAGTATTCAAATACAGAGCGGCAAAGGTCATCAACAATTCGACGGATAGGATTGGCAACTTCTTTACGATCAACAAAGGAAGTAAAGACGGATTCCGGCCAGAAATGGGAATCGTGGGCCCTAATGGAATTGTAGGCGTGACTAAAAGGGTAAGCAAAAACTTCACAACTGCTATGTCCCTGCTGCACAAGGATCTTCGCATCAGTAGTCTTATCAAAAACAGGAACTACATCGGCACACTGCGCTGGAATGGCGGAGACCCAAATTATGCCAGGCTTACTGACATACCAAAACACGTAAACCCTGAACTGGGTGACACCATTGTGACCTCCTACTATTCCAATTTCTTTCCAGACAACCTGATGATTGGAACAATAACCGATATGAGTCTGGATGGTGGCAGTAATTTCTATAGCATTACTTTGAAGCTGTCCACCAACTTCAACAATATCAAATACGTGTACGGTGTAGAGTTCGAAAAATTTAATGAGTTACAGCAGTTAGAGCAAAAGACCTACAGTGAATAGTGTCGTAGCACAAAATATCATCCGTTTCATCCTCTTGTTTGCGATACAGATTATCGTACTCAATGAAATTGAGCTGCATGGTTTCATAAATCCCTACATCTATCCATTGTTCATTTTGCTGCTGCCTATTGAGATTCCCACCTGGTTATTACTATTGCTGGCATTCGGAACAGGACTTACGATGGACTTTTTCACTAGTTCATTAGGCCTTCATGCTGCTGCTTGTGTTTTGATGGCTTTTGCCAGGCCCGCTGTCTTGGATTTCAACCGTCCAAGGGGTGGATATGAAACGGGGGATAGGCCTACGATTAAGAGCCTGGGATTTAGGTGGTTTCTGATTTATGCTGCAGTACTGATTGTGATCCATCATGTATGGTTCTTCCTGCTGGAAGTATTTAGTTTAATCGGAGTTCTGTCTACAGTGAGTCGAATTGTCATCAGCAGCGTTATATCATTACTACTGATGCTTGCCCATCAATATTTATCAAATCGGTAGATACAGATTGGTGCTGGTTTTCGAATTCACAATTTAGAGCGCTTCAGGAGCCATGGAAAATCTCGAAAAGAAAATAATCATACAGGGAATCTTCATTCTGGCAGGCCTCATCCTGCTTGGGCGACTTTATGCGGTGCAGGTAAATGACCCTGAGTACCGTACGGAAGCAGAAAGTAATGTCGTTCGAAAGGTGATGGTCTATCCTTCACGTGGACTGATGTTTGATCGCTACGGCAAACTGGTGGTCAACAATGAGCCGGTCTTCGATCTTATGGTGGTGCCCAGACAGGTTAAGGGCATCGATACAACTAAGTTCTGCAACTTGCTGGGAATCGATAAGGAGTTTTTTGTTTCCAATACAAAACGGGCCAGAAGATTTTCCAGCTATAAGGCCTCCGTTTTCATGCCTCAGATACCGCTGCGGCTTTTTACGCGCTTTCAGGAATACATGTATCAGTTTCCCGGATTCTTCCCCCAGATAAGGACGGTCCGCAACTATAGCCGGAGCTGCGCTTCGCATCTACTGGGATACATCGGAGAAGTAAGCAAAAGTCAGCTGGACACTTCCCAGTACTACCAGTTAGGTGATTTTATTGGCATCAGTGGCATCGAGCGGACTTATGAAGAGGCGCTAAGGGGCCAACGTGGTGTTAAGTTTAGCACGGTAGATGTGCACAACAGGGAAAAAGGCAGCTATAAGGACGGTGCCAATGATAAACCTGCTATTGCGGGAACAGACATACAAATCAGCATAGACTTGTTGTTGCAAGAATACGGCGAACAGCTAATGCAGAACAAGATCGGTAGCGCAGTGGCGATAGAGCCGGCAACGGGCGAGATACTGGCAATGGTAAGCAGCCCTGGTTACGACCCTCAATTGCTCAGCGGAAGAGATAGAAGCAAAAACTATCGTATGCTGGAGTTGAACAAGAATAAACCCTTATACAATCGGGCAGTGCAAGGCCAATATCCTCCCGGCTCTACCTTCAAGTCATTCGTCGCATTGATCGGTATGCAGGAAGGAGTGATTAGCAAATATAGTTCCTTTCATTGCGGTGGTTCCTATAGGTTAGGTAGCCGCTATTTGAAATGCTCCCACTATCACCCAGATGCCCCTAACATAAAAGTTGCCATAGAGCAAAGCTGCAACCCATACTTCTGGCAGTCATTCCGTAAATTTATTGATGCTCCCAAATGGGGAGGACCTGCAAATGGCCTTCAGGCTTTCCACGATTACCTAATCCGCTTCGGCTTTGGTACAGATCTGTATGTAGATTTGCCGGGAATCAAAAAAGGAATCATTCCAACTGTGGACCTCTATGATCGTCTGTACAAAGCAGGACGATGGAAGTCCTCCAATATCATTTCGCTGGGAATCGGACAAGGAGAGCTGGCAGTAACCCCTTTGGAGATGGCTAACTTTATGGCCATCATAGCCAATAGGGGATATTATATCTCCCCTCACTTACTTAAGTATGCTCCCGAATCCGCTCCGCCCCAGTATCTGGAAAAAAAGGATTCTGGAATAGCTCCGGAGCATTATGAGTCGGTAGTAGAAGGCTTACGTTCCGTGATTACCAATGGAACTGGGCGAAGGGCAGCCATAGAAGATATTGAGGTTTGCGGCAAAACCGGAACGGCTCAAAATCCACATGGCGATGATCACTCTGTATTTGTCGCTTTTGCTCCTATGTATGATCCGAAGATAGCCATCGCTGTCATCGTAGAAAACGGTGGTTACGGGTCGCGATATGGCGGACCGATAGCCAGTCTAATGATAGAAAAATACCTGAAGCGGGAGATTCGCGGAAAGCGCAGGCTTGCTTTAGAAACCAAAATGTTCGAATCCGACCTAATCAATGTGCCTGAAGAAGAGGAAGAATGAGAAGAAGTAGCGACAACATATTTAAGTACGTTGACTGGCTTACCATACTTTTTTACGGTATGCTGGTAGCTATCGGCTGGATGGCCATCTTCACAGCCAACTACGATGGTCCCGGCACACCGATTTTTGACTTAGGCACTGCACAAGGCAGGCAATTGGCCTGGATCATAGTCTGTGTTGTTTTTGCTTTCATCATCCAATTATTCGAGGGTAAGTTCTATGCGACTTATGCACTCATCTTCTATGCCTTAGCCATGATGGGCCTCATTACAGTGCTCGTCTTTGGCCAGGTCATATCGGGTTCTCAGTCCTGGATTGAGGTAGGAGGACTCGGGAAAATACAGCCTTCGGAGTTTGCAAAGTTTGCAACCGCCCTGCTATTGGCAAAGTACCTGGGCGACCGAGGTCAACGGACCACAGTATTGAAGGATCAAATTACAGCTGGTCTGTTTATCCTCTTGCCTGCGGCCTTGATACTGATGCAGCCGGATACTGGATCTGCCCTAGTATTCACTTCGCTTATTCTGGTAATGTACCGAGAAGGGCTTTCACCATCCCTGCTCATCTTACTGTTGTTGGCGCTGATCTTGGCTGTCGCGGCACTCATGTACGATCCCTTTGAGATTGTAGCTATTCTCAGTGTTATGGGACTGCTGTATGTCATCGTCACCAGTAGTTTTGATCGTTATCAGATGCTTTTTTATGCCATCGGTGTACTCTTGGCTTTTATGATACTCACGCAGCTGCAAAGCATACAAATTCTGGTTGGTTTTGGCGCATTGTTGGCGCTAGGTGTTGTAGCCTGGTTCCTTCAGAGAAAACCCGTCTGGATTGCCTTTTCGGCCTTCTCCATAGCAGTGCTTTATAGCCAGACCGTACAATACGCCTTCGGAACCCTGCTCAAAGGTTACCAACAGGAACGAATTCTGGTGATGTTGGGCCAAATAGAAGATACACGAGGAATCGGCTATAATCTACACCAGTCTCTCCTGGCCATCGGTTCTGGTGGTCCCTGGGGCAAAGGCTTCCTAAATGGAATCATCAATAAAGGAAACTTTGTACCGGAACTAAGTACCGACTTCATCTTCTGCTCCATTGGCGAGGAGTTTGGTTTCATGGGCAGTGTGGTGCTGGTCAGCATCTTTGTTGCCCTGTTGGTGCGAATTGTGCAGGTGGCAGAGCGCCAAAGTTCCAGTTTTAGCAGAATCTATGGCTACTCGGTTGCCTCCATCCTGTTTTTCCACTTTTTCATCAACCTTAGCATGACGATCGGCCTTGCGCCAATAATTGGTATTCCTCTACCGTTTATCTCCTACGGTGGATCCAGCCTGATGGGCTTCACCATCCTGATCTTTATCTTTATAAGGCTCGACATTGATCGGGAAGAAGTCATCAAGTAGCGCGACCTCCCGGATTCTTTGCGCGCAAATCTTCTTTTGCTAATGAACAAAATCATAGTCGCCCTCTGCTCATTGCTATTCAGCTTCTTGTCAAACGCTCAGGAGTACACCTATAAAACGGATCGATCCTTCAAGCATATCCATGAAGTGGAATCCTATACTTTCAAACCCAGCATCTATCAGCAAACAAAAGATCAGCTGGGTATCGCAGCTGGTGAAGTACAAATCCAGATCAAAGGTGACAGTCTGCTCATCGAAGGCGTTCCAGGTGTCGGCAATTACCACATCAAGTCACGCTTTCGCATCAACGACAATTTCATCTACGAGTTATTGCAGGGAGCAGGAGCCATGAAACATAGCCGCTTTCGAATCATCAACAATGCCTACGGCCAGACCCAAATTCTCTATCTGTTCGACAAGGATACCGGTCCTCATGTATTCTTGCTTCCAGATGATACACCCGAAAATCAAAAGGCAAAATTGGAGGAATACTCTGCCCAACGCGATCACTTTGTTCGATCCTACATCAATCTCTGCGGCAAGGATTTCATCGCTTTCCAGGGCAATGACTACAGGGAGTTAGCTGAGCCGACTGAAATCTCCTTCGAAAAACGAAAGATCGAATGGACGGAAGGAAAATCCACCGAGCAATACAAAGTTAAGCGGGCTACTACCTATGAATACATCACACCCGATTTTCCCGCTGTCCGCTCATTAATCAAGGTCAAACTGAAAAAACAGAAGGAACGGCTTTTGGTCTACGTCAATTATCGCCATGAAGTCGAATGCATCGAGTTTCAGGGCAAGCAGTTGTTTCTTACCAATATCAAATAAAGCAAAGCGTCTTAAAAAAATAAGGAGCGAAGCAAGATCCCACGTGGAAACACCAGACCTGCTCTCCGTTGCAATGCAGCTCACATCCAGCCGCTTCGTGTATCCGGTATCGCCGTCTCTCCGCAGGCTCCGAGCCAGCGCTACCGGCACACTCAGTCGGCTGCCTGCAAGCTGCATTTCCACTTCGATCAGGGCTATTCTGCACCGCCGTCCCATCGCGCTTCAAGGAGCAGCTCCTGCTGTTTAACCAGCACCCTATACTAGTGCTGCGTAAACAAAGTATGTGACACCTTTAAGGAGCTTATCTTTTTGTCAGCCTAGGCGCGAGGATGGAGCATAGCCTTAGCTACGTGACTGACGAGCAACGAAGGATGACAGAAATAGAAGCCCTTAAAGGTGTTGCGGACTTCGTTTGAGTAGCACTAGAATGATCTTAGTAAATTCTTCCAGTGCCAAAGCCGCACTACGTTAACATGAGACAACTTCTAGCAAAGAAACTGCTGTTCTGAGGGCAATAAGACGTACTTTGGCTGCGAATGGTGCTGAACCGTTTTTATAGTCAGTGCTTTTTTGAAAGAAATGAGATGGAAACTTTTCTAGTAACGATAAAAGTGTCCACATGAAATTCGTAGATGTAAAAAACGATGTCGCCTTTCGAAAGATTTTTGGCAATGAGCAAAAGACCGTAATATTAATTTCCTTTCTCAATTCGGTATTGAAATTGGAAGGAGATAGGAGAATTGCACATATCTCATTTATTAACCCCTACTTACTGCCGAGAATTGTCGGCGAAAAGGCCTCCGTTATTGACATACGTGCAAGAGACGAAAAAGGTCAACAATTTGTGATCGAAATGCAAATGGCAGATGTGAATGGATTTGCAAAGCGAGTACAATACTACACCTGCCGGGACTACTCCTCGCAAATTCAGCGAGGACAAGGATACGGTCTCCTTAAACCAACCTATTTTATCGGCATCCTCGATTTCAACTTTTTTCAGAGTCCAGGCTATCTCTCCCAACACATTATTCTAGATGGGGAAACATATGAACACAAACTGACCGATATCCAGTTTACCTTCATTGAGCTTCCAAAGTTTACCAAGGAGCTAGCTGAGATAGATACGCTGGTAGAAAACTGGGTTTATTTCATAAAACATGCGGAAAATCTGGACCTGATTCCCGATAATGTAGAAGACGAAGGTCTGTTAGAAGCCTACAAAGATGCCGAAATGCACCGTTGGACCAGGGACGAACTGATTGAATATGACAATTCATTCATTGCAATGCAGGATGCAATAGGAAGAATTGAATTTGCGGAGCAAAAGGGAATGGAGCTCGGTATGCAGAAAGGCATTGAAAAAGGAGTGCAGGAGGAGAAGCAACAGGTCGTATTGCGCTGCTGGAGCGCAAAGATGTCCGTTGCAGATATCGCCATTGTTGCAGGTGTGAAGGAGGAAGAGGTCTTGGCGATCATTGCTCGATGGAGTGGCGAGACTGATGATAAATAGCGCTGAAGACCAGCAATGGCAATACAAAGTGTAAGAACTAAAGCAAAGAGGAACCAATGCGAAACAACTTCCTGGGAGGAGACAAAGACAATATGGACCATCAGGACCAGGCAGTGGAAAAAGCCCTACGCCCCAAACATTTCGGGGATTTTACGGGACAGCCCGAAATCGTGGAAAACCTCAAAGTATTCATTCAGGCTGCTCGCTTAAGGGGTGAAGCATTGGACCATGTATTGCTACACGGACCTCCCGGGCTAGGCAAAACCACCCTCTCCCACATCATAGCCAATGAGCTGGATGCAGGTATCAAAGTAACCTCCGGTCCGGTGCTGGAAAAGCCAGGAGACCTCGCAGGTTTGCTGACCAATCTGGAAGAACGTGATGTCCTCTTTATCGACGAAATACACCGAATGGGCAAGGTGATCGAAGAGTATCTCTATGCCGCAATGGAAGACTTCAAGATTGACATCATGATTGACACAGGGCCAAGTGCTCGTTCCATTCAGATTGAAATCAATCCCTTCACTTTGGTAGGTGCTACAACAAGGTCCGGTTTGTTGTCTTCGCCACTACGATCCCGCTTTGGCATCACTTCACGAATGGAGTATTACGATGCAGAAACCTTATGTCATATTGTCACCAGATCAGCTGGTATTCTTAAAACACCAATACTACATGAGGGCGCAATGGAGATTGCCCGACGAAGCCGCGGAACACCAAGAATTGCCAATGCACTGCTAAGGAGAGTACGGGATTTTGCCCAGATCGAAGGCAACGGAACTGTGGATCTTGGCATCGCCCAATATGCGCTAAAACGGTTGCATGTAGACGAAAACGGACTCGACGAGATGGATAATCGCATCCTTTCAACTATTATTGACAAATTTTCCGGAGGGCCGGTGGGACTGACAACAATTGCTACCGCAGTGGGAGAAGAAAGTGGTACCATAGAGGAGGTTTACGAACCCTATCTGATCAAAGAAGGCTATATCAAACGAACACCTCGGGGCCGGCAGGTGACAGCCAAGGCATACGAGCATCTTGGCCATATTCCTCCCAGCAAATCCGGCTCTTTGTTTTAACCCATAATGCATCATTATCAAAGAGATTGTACCGAAGCTTAGCAACAATTTTTGGCTTCTTTGGTCGGCCAGCAGTGTGTCCATGATTGGCAACGTGTTGTACACCGTGGGTATCATGGTGACAATCTACAAGTATACTAGCTCAGCATTGCAAACTGCGATGATCATGGTAGCCGGAAGCCTGGCAAGTTTCCTTGCTGGCCCTTTTGCAGGCGCAATTGTGGATAAATATGATCGCAAATACCTGCTCATTTTCACTGATTTTGTCAGGGCTGCCCTGGTGCTAGTATTGTTGCTGTTTGTTAGTGAAGATTACTACTTTCTGCCTGGCATATATCTAGTCGTTGCTGCCCTTGCCGTGGCAGCCTCCTTTGCGCAACCGGCCTTGATGGCCATTATTCCCTCCGTTGCCGAAAAGCAACAGATAGGCAAAGCCAATAGTGTTCTGATTGGTACAAGCCAGGCACTTTGGGCACTGGGCTTCGCCATTGGCGGCCTCCTCAGTTTGAGGCTTTCCTTTACCAGCTTTGTCTGGTTCAATGCTGCCAGCTTTGTGTTGTCTGGGCTGATTATCATGAAAGTGAAGATTAGGCCCTCCGATGAGGCATCGAAGAAGAAAGAGTTAGGCTTATTGCAATCTGTGAGGCAGGGATTTAGAGATCTGCGGGATCACGACCTTGCTCGGTCGCTTGTTGTCATGGAATTATTGGAGCACATACCGCATGGCGCTTGGACCTCGGCTGTAATGCTAGCTTTTGTGGAACGAAATCTGAACGGAGATGCAGATGACTGGGGCTATATAGCGGCGATTTACTTTGGCAGTATGGCTGTCGGAGCGCTGCTGGCAACAGCAATGTCCAAATCTATTGACCGCCATCCTGGCAAGATTATTATTGTAAATGCCTTTCTTACCTGCCTGCTGACGGCTGCTTTTGGCCTGTCCACTACCGTATTTGTCGCCATCCTGGTTTCGATTGTTTTTGGCGTTCCAAATTCAATGAGGGACGTAGCTCAAGACACCTTACTACAAAGCAAAGTAAAGCAAGATCTTCTGGGAAGAGTCTATGCAACCCGAAATATGTTTTCACATCTGCTGTTTATGATAGCGGGGGTGGTGTACGCCTGGATGGCTGATTTTACTGATGTCAGCTACATCTACCTTATTTCCGCTGCCATCTACTTTTTGACAGGCTTGTATGCCTTGAGTAGTAAATCTTTGCGGGAGAGTCGGATTTGAGGTTTGAGGTTTGGGATTTGGAGAGCCAAAAATCCAAGGCCAGTCCTCATGCCGATACTGTTTATTGGCTGCAACAATCATCGAAAACCAACTACGGAAAACCGACAGTGCAAAATAGCCCCGGGCGAAGGGGAAATGAAGGGTGCAGCTGCCGTGGCGACTGCTGGCCTACGGTAGCTCGGAGCCTGCGGAGAGATGCCGTAGGCCAGGCAGGAGCAGGCAGATGGACCCTGAATTGGAACGAAGCACGGGTCAGCAGTATACGCGATGGACCTCGTGTCGCTCCTAATAGTTTTGAGTCATGATCCTTGTCCACAATCCATGATCCCTTGTCCGCAGTCCGTCCACGAATAACTATCCTGTGACTAAACTGTAATTTTAACAGTAGTTCAGAAATATTGAGCGGCGGTTTCCATATCTTAGCTACTCTCAGAATATATGCCATTGACATGAAAAAGAGTCTGTTATTTATTGTTGCATGTTTGTTCATGTTAGAGGCCGTTGCCCAGGAAACTTTTCCGGTGAACGGCGTCTATGACGAACGCGAAAAAGTGTTTGCGCTAACCAATGCTAATATTTTTACTAGTCATAATCAAAAGCTGGAGAATGCCACGTTGCTGATTAAGGAAGGGAAGGTTGAAGCAGTGGGAAAAAGCGTATCTGTACCGGATAATGCCGTAGAGATTGACTTGCAGGGAAAGTATATTTATCCCTCGTTTATTGAAATTTTTACGGATTATGGGATGCCCACACCTGAAAAGGCGGAAAAGAACTGGGATCGGAAGCCTCAGTATATTTCAAAGAAACCAGGCGCCTACGGATGGAATGAAGCCATCAGGCCAGAGGTTGGAGCACATTCGAAATTTACCCACAACAAAGATCAGGCGGACGGGTTTCGCAAGCTTGGCTTCGGTGCCGTAGTTAGTCATGTGCAGGATGGCCTTTCTCGTGGATCTGCCGCTTGTGTGGCATTAAACGAAAACCTTCCCGATAATGAATCCATAATCAAAGATGTAGCTGCTGCGTGCTATTCCTTTGATACCGGGAGTTCGAAACAGGATTACCCTTCATCCCTTATGGGTGCTATTGCACTGCTGAGACAGACCTACTATGACGCACAATGGTATGCGAGTGGACAAAAAGAGGAATACAATATCTCGCTGGATAAGTGGAATAGGCTACAGGATGTACCGCAGATTTTTGATCCCGGTGATTTGCTAGGCATTTTCCGGGCTGATAAGATCGGCGATGAATTTGATGTGCAATACATTTTGAAAGGCTGCGGGGAAGAGTACCAGAAACTTGATGCGGTTAAGAAAACCAACGCACCACTGATTCTCCCAATCAACTTTCCTGATGCCTACGATGTTGAAGATCCATTTGACGCACTGAATGTCAGTTTGCAGCAGATGAAGCATTGGGAGCTGGCTCCATATAATCCTGCAAGATTGGCAGAGGCTGATATTGTATTCGCCTTGACTACTGATCAACTGAAAGACAAAAGTAAATTTGGTGGAAACCTTGCAAAGGCGATCAAGAATGGACTTTCTCATGAAGATGCTTTGAAGGCACTGACGACCACTCCGGCAGAGCTTTCTGGAGTTACTGAACATTTGGGTTCTTTGATGAAAGGCAAACTGGCTAATTTCATTGTTACTTCTGATAGCCTGTTTAAGGAAGGAACGGTTATGCATGATAATTGGGTGAAAGGCGAGCGCTTTGTGTTGAAGCCTTTTACTGAGCGTGATTTGACCGGCGCATATGAACTAAAGGTTGATGGTAAGAACTATGCCGTAGAAGTTGGCGGTAAAGCTGCTAAGCCGAAATTCGAAATTGTGGTCAATGACTCGACGAGAGTTCCGGTTTCGCACTCTGAAGGAAAAGGCTCTCTTGGATTGAGCTTTAAGCCAGATGAAGAAGCCAAAGGAATGTATAGACTAAGTGGCTGGGCTGACGGAAAAAACTGGCAAGGCCGTGGCCAGAAAGACGACGGTAGTTGGGTAGACTGGTCGCTGACACACAAAGGAGAAGTGCCAAAAAAGGAGAAGAAGGACGAGAAAGCAGAAGAGGATAAAGACGCCAAAGAAGAAAAGAAAGAGGAGAAAGCTGAAGAGGGACCTGGCAAAGTACTGCACCCATTCCTGCCTTTTGGATGGTCAGAAAAGCCTGAAGCGGAAACAGTAATTTTCAAAAATGCCACCATTTGGACTAATGAGGATGAGGGAATTCTGGAAGAAGCCGATCTCGTAATTCGGGATGGAAAGATATCGCAAGTAGGCAGCGGTCTGAGTGTAAGTGGTGCAAGAGAAATTGACTGTACCGGCAAACATGTGACCTCAGGCATCATCGATGAGCATTCTCATATCGCGATTAGCAAAGGGGTAAACGAAGGCACCCAGGCTTCTTCGGCCGAAGTGAGCATTGCCGATGTGGTGAATTCCGAAGATGTAAATATCTATCGTCAGCTTTCGGGTGGTGTGGTAGCTTCGCAGTTGCTACATGGTTCCGCCAATCCTATTGGTGGCCAATCGGCACTGGTGAAACTTCGTTGGGGTTCTACTCCGGAAGAAATGAAGATCAAGGGAGCAGATGGATTTATCAAATTTGCACTTGGTGAAAATGTAAAGCAATCCAACTGGGGCGACAATAATGTCAGTCGTTTCCCACAGACTCGAATGGGTGTTGAGCAGGTGTATATGGATCATTTCACTCGAGCACAAGAGTATGCTTCTGCTCGTAATGCGCGTATACCTGCTCGCAAGGATTTGGAAATGGAAGCGCTGCTGGAGATTCTGAACAAGAAGCGTTTCATTACCTGCCACTCTTATGTGCAATCAGAGATAAACATGCTGATGAAGGTGGCCGATCATTTTGGTTTTACGCTCAATACATTCACGCATATTCTGGAAGGCTATAAAGTAGCCGATAAAATGAAAGAGCACGGCGCCGCCGGATCGACTTTTTCCGATTGGTGGGCATATAAGTATGAAGTAATCGACGCCATTCCACACAACGGAACCATCCTAAACGAGATGGGCATTGTGACGGCTTTCAACTCCGATGATGCTGAAATGGCCAGACGTCTCAATCAGGAAGCCGCAAAAGCCATTAAATATGGCGGAGCAAGTGAGGAAGATGCCTGGAAATTTGTCACGCTCAACCCTGCTAAGATGTTGCACCTGGACAAGCGCATGGGAAGCTTAAAAGCGGGTAAAGATGCCGACGTAGTACTCTGGTCGGAGCACCCAATGTCACAATATGCCAAGGCAGAAATGACCTTTGTCGATGGTATCTGCTATTTCGATCGCGAACAGGATAAAGAACTCAGAAAAGAAGTCGAAGCAGAAAGAAACAGATTGATTCAAAAGATGCTCGCTGCCAAAAAAGGCGGAGCACCGACTCAAAAGCCGCATCCGGAGCATCATCACCATTACCATTGTGATGATCTAGATCCATGATGCCCACTCTTTAATCTGTTCTTGTAAGCTCTCTCTTAATTGCAATTTCAAGTGATGAAAAAGTTAATCTTCTCTATAGCAGCCATTTTGGTCTGCATGCAAATTTTCGCTCAGCAAACCCCGGCTCCACCTCAAGACAAAGCGATCGCCTTGGTGGGTGGAACGATACATCAGGGCAATGGCAAGGTAATTGAAAACGGCGCTATCGCCTTTGATGCCGGAAAGATCGTGTATGTGGGTACAGCAGATGGCCTTACTGGCGAGTTCGAAACCATCGACGCAAAAGGCAAGGAAATTTATCCTGGTCTAATCGCCATCAACACCACCATGGGATTGGTGGAGATCGGTGCAGTACGTGCCACCGCCGATCACTATGAGGTCGGTCAGCTCAATCCAAACGTGCGCTCCATCATTGCCTTCAATACCGATTCGCGCGTTATTCCAACAGTGCGATCCAATGGTGTTTTGCTTGCGCAGGTAGTACCTCATGGAGGCACCATGCCCGGCACTTCCAGCATCGTTCAACTCGATGCATGGAACTGGGAAGATGCTGCCTACCAAATGGATGATGCCATTTATTTGGATTGGCCACCTATGTATAAGCGCACCGGCACCTGGTGGAATCCGGGACCGATAGAAATGCACAAAGAATACGACAAGCGTTTGATGGAAGTGGATGCACTATTGGCGGAGGCAAAAGGCTACGGCAAAGGCAAAAGCCGCACCACAAATCTCAAACTGGAAGCATTGCAGGGACTTTACGACAAGTCCAAGAAGCTCTTCGTATATGTCAGCAATGCTAAGGAGATCATGGACGTGATCGAGCTAAACAAAAAGTATGAATTTGACATGGTACTGGTCGGCGCTCACGATGCCTGGATGTTGACCGACTTGCTGGTGGAGCACAAAGTGCCCGTGGTGATCGAGAAGACGCATACCTTGCCATCGCGCAGCTATGAAGACATTGACCTGCCTTACAGAATGCCGGCTATTCTCAGAGATGCAGGAGTGGATTTCGCCCTTACACTTGGCGATGGCTGGGACAGTTTCTGGGATCAGCGAAATCTGCCTTTCCATGCCGGTACCTCCGTAGCATATGGACTTACGAAAGAAGAAGCGTTGGAGTCGATCACTCTTGCCCCCGCTCGTATGCTGGGTATCGATGACCGAACCGGATCACTGGAAAAGGGCAAGGACGCCAACATCATCGTATCGGAAGGCGATCTATTGGATGTGCGAAGCAGCAAGCTCACGCACGCGTTCATCCAAGGCCGCTCCATCGATCTAAACAATAAGCAAAAGGATCTCTACCGCAAGTTTATGAAGAAGTACGGCAAAGAGATAAAAGAATAGAACAACTGTAAATCGGCGCGCTACCTGGCGCGCCGTAATCCCAAATCCCAAATCCAAGAAGGCTACACCAAATACCATTGCGACTGGCAAAAGTCCTCAGCCCATCAAATTCCTGATGAGCTAATCACGGCACGTCAGGTCATGCACGATCGCAAGTTCATCGGCTACGATGCCAAACAAGAAGTCGGTTACGGCAACATTAGCCATCGACATCACAACAGCGACCAATTCCTAATCTCCGGAACCCAAACTGGCCATCTCGAACAACTTGCCCCAGAGCATTTTTCTTTGGTTACAACCTATGATCTAGCCAACAATAAATTGCAGTGCCATGGCCCCATTCAAGCCTCTGCCGAAAGTCTCACTCACGCAGCCCTCTACAACATTTCCACAGAGATCAATGCAGTTATCCACATCCACAATGTGGATATGTGGGAAACTCTGAAACATCAAATCCCAACCAGCTCGGAAGCAGTGCCTTATGGCACCCCAGAAATGGCATTTGAAATGCAACGCCTCTATCGAGAGACTGAGTTCAGCAAGCATAAGATGGCCGTCATGGGTGGTCATTACGAAGGCCTGATTGCTTTTGGCGCCTCGGTTGAAAATGCCGTGGCCACTGTATTGCAGCATGTAAATCTCTAGTGCTGCGTAAACAAAGTTCGTGACACCTTTTAGGAGCTTATCTTTTTGTC
>JAHDEE010000371.1 GCA_020629005.1 Chitinophagales bacterium | reverse complement strand
GCCATAGTGAATGCTCTTGCCAGGGAAAGAACACCTTCACCTTTCTTGATCTTTCCGCTGCCGGTGTTACAGGCGCTCAGGACGGCAAGTTCTGCATCGAGGTCCATGCGAGCAATTTCGTAGGCATATAGTTCATCGTAGGTCGAAGTATCCCCGCGAAAAATGAGCTTCGAATATCTTGGGTTTTCGTTGTCAATGAGTCCGTGCATGGCTAGATGTAGTATTTGACCTTGATGAGCCGTTGACATGAACCGTGACTTGGTGCTCAAATCACCAAGTAGTGCTTGGCCATTTAGGAGTTTGGAGATTTCTTCTACAGCACTCACAGCCGAAGGTAGGTCCGCAAGCACTGATCTATTGGGCTCTGATTGAAAGGCAATTAGATCTTGCTTTTCGGGGTAGTTCGGAGCACAACCATAGTAGGGGTAGTTTTTGCCCAAGGTTTCTAATGATCCTTGCTTGCTAGCGTTAAGAAAGCTTAGCAAGGATCGCTGATAGCAAATTTCAAATTCTTCGATGCAAGTTTTCCTCTTCTGCTTGTCAGTGCCGAATTCTATAGGCAAGATTTCGAAAGGAACAACAGAGTTTAGTCCATCCGGGATAATGATCAACTGGTCTATATTGGGCGCCAACTTCCGCATCGGAGATGCCAAGAGGAACTCTGAGAGCTTGGAAGCAATGGTATCCAGGTCTCCTTCTTCACCGGTGTTTTGGGATGTTATCCCACTGTCCATCCGGGAGGTCAAAGCCAAGATGCCAGCCTTGTATTCTCCAGTTAAACTAACCGTTGTTAATTCAATGAAACGCTTTGTAATCAAAAATGTATAGAGACAGGTGTCTCCTTCAAGATATTCTATGATTGCTTGATTGTCACTCAGCCTTTGTTGCAAATGATCGAGGTCAATCTTGGGACTTTGCGGTCTAACTTGCAGTGCTTTAGAGAAGACTGCTATGCTCTGTTTCGTTGAATCATATTCCGTTTGAATGTTGAATCCTTGTTCAATCAATCGGTCTATTTTCAAGGAGTCACTGGGTCGACCTTTTCTTTCAAGTTTTAAGATTTGTTGCTTTGTAAATTGCCTTTCGATCTCAATTTTTCGAAACTTTCTAATCAACTCTGGGGGTACACCATCCTTTAGGAGTCTTTCTTGTCTACTGATCAATACATCCAATACAGCACTTTTACTTTTCTCGCAAACTGCTAAGGCCTTGGCTAGTTCTGCTCTATCATTTTGTGTAAGCATTAATCTTTCTAGTTGAACTCTGGTTAGGCCTTCGCTTGTGATTCTTCTTCTCTTGGAAAAAGCTAGCATAGAACCCTCGCTGGTATGTTCAGTTTGTAGTGCAGCAACGGCTGAATCAGCCAGAAGGTAATAGTACTCGGCGTCATTAAGATCTTGCGTTTTTTTTTCTTGACTGTACTGCATCAAGTAGATGTTTCCCAAGTGTTCAAGATATTTCATCAATGCTATATTGGGATTCAATTCTACCAAAGTAGGTCTGGGGCTTTTCCACTTGGATTTGAAGTTCTTTAGCAATAGTGCTTCCTCAGCATTAATTCTTGCAGAATCCAAGTTTCCCAACTGCATGTGCGTTTTTGACAAGTCAAGAAGCGTGACTGGTAGCTGGCTCTTTTTCTTCCTACTTCGAATGCTATGAACTGCTTGATTGAGCACGTCCTTAGAATCCTGTAGTCGTCCTAAGTTTCTTAATGCTCTACCCTGCAATTTTTGCAGATCGATATATTCATAGTTGAACTGTTCCAGTGTTCTTTGTGCTTCTTGAATATTGGCAAGAGCAATGTTAGGTTGATCTCTCTGTAGATAGAAATAAGCAAGGCTGGAGTAGGCTCTTTCAAAGTTCAGTCTATCTTTCTTGGACCTGTCTAGAATCACAGTCGAAATCGCCTTTTTATAATGATAAAAGGCCAGGGAATCTTGATTCAATGCCTCATAATTGCTTGCCATTCGCCTATGCAAGGGACTGAGTTGGAGAGCAGAAGGAAGATTCTTATTGTATACCACTTCAAGTGCAGTCCTGTAGTTGAATTCAGCTGCCACACGATTCCCTGCAGAGGCTTGTAAACCAGCTAGGTTAAATAGAGCAGTTGAAAAATTCTTTGTATCATCCAAGCTAATTCTACACTCGATTGCTCTTTTTGTGTGATTAATTGCTTCCTCATAGTCATTCTTGAGTTCGAAAAGCGCCCCCAAGTTGTTAAGAATAGAACACATGTATTTAGATGTGTCCCCAAGTTGCTCCAAGGTTATTCTTTGTGCTTCAAGTAAGTAGGCCTCCGCCTGTCTGTATTCTTCATGATTGAACAGAGCAAAGACAATAGCTAGCTTAACATCGACAAGATGTTCAAATCTTTTTGGGTCGCAATGAAGCTCGGCAAAGCCAATTTCTGCCTGTGTTAGTGGTATTAGACTCTCCTTAAATGCACCCAAGCTTAGGAGTGAATCCCCTCTGGAGACCAACTCCTTTATGGAGGTTGAATCACATACAGCTCCTGACATTAAGCTTGGAAGCAAAAGAAATGCAAACATGATACGTATAAGCATTCGATTCAAGGTTGAATCTGACAGCAGTCTTTGAATACTATTTCAAAGACGGCTGGACAAAAATTTAGATTTTCACGATCTTGATCGATTGAGTTCCTAGATTGCTGTGTATCCTGATTATGTACACTCCTGGCAGGCAATTTGGCAAAACAAAAGGCACTTCATTATTCCCTTTCTTCAACTCTGTCTGAGCAACAGCCTGTGAGATTACTTTGCCATGAAGGTCTAGCAGGTCGATTGTTGCTCTGGTAGTTTCGGTGGAGATGATGGATAGCCATGCATAGTCTTGCACTGGATTTGGAGCAATTTTGATGTCAAGCGCAGGAATATCATCTTCTAATTGGGTTTCTGGCGCAAATCTCACTTTTGAAGTACAAGCTTGATTATCAATAACATCTGCTGTCAACACATTGCCGGAAGAGGCACCAGCATCGTGCTCGAACCCAGGTTCGAATGCGATGTACTCTCCAGCTTGCATCGTGATTAGGCCGTTTGGCATCACTCCATTAACATTATCAATGGAGCCAGGAACAAGAACATCATGTTCGCTCGTTGTTGAACTCCAGACGTGTGTATTATCTGAGAGGTCTTGATCATACCAAAGAGCATAATACTTATAATTATTAGCACAGTTAGTAATGTTGCCCGGGCAACTAAGGCTGACGTAACCCACCTCTCTAATCCAATAGCTCCCGTCATTGCTTTCACTTCCGACACAGGTCTGAGTAAGGTTTAGATCTTGGTTTTGTATTACGATTATAAGTTCCTTAGGGTCAATGCCAGCAGGCATGTTGGATTCGAAGAAGCCAAGATCCCCTGCTAGTAGACGGAGTTGCGCATCTTGCTGTATCACATCTGGTGTTTGTAACGAGGAATTGGGGTCACTCACAATATCCGTGACTTCATAATCGGAGTTCTCAACCCAAACGATCTGCACATCTGCCTGTAGTGGACCAAGCTCTGGGTCTTCGCATTGATATTGCAGATCATAGGTGAATCCTGCTTGACAAGTCTCATCCTGCTTTCCCGTTTTGCCACCTCCTTCTTCAGTATCTCGATCCATTGCTACATCTCGATTTTCCTCAGTAACAATCTGGCGCCAATTCGATAAGTTTAATGCAGCTTTACCACCATAGTTGGAGTCAAAAACAACCTTTATTTCAACGTCGTCCAATCCCACAAAACTAACAGGTAGCTGCACCCAGGATGTACCATTGCCCGCATCCCCTGTCCACACAGTATAGCTGGACGAACCCTGACTCATGATAATACCAACAGCTGCCTCTTTGCTGCCTTCTGAATCGATATTGTAGTGGAGCAAAAAACGCTGATCTTCGCTAATACTACTGAAGTCTAAAGTGTCAATTAGATTTATTCGGTTGTAAACACTGTCAGGCTCTGATTTCATAAAGTGAGGAGAAAAGGTGGCTACTTTCGTAGGGTCACCAAATACCGCTGTTTTCTCCCAGGTAGTTACATCTGTCATGGGTACTTGCGCGGACAATTCTGCGCTGCTAGATAAGAGCAAAGCTAATACTGCGACGCATAGGAAATACTTAACAATTCTCATTAT
>JAHDEE010000370.1:2908-4155 GCA_020629005.1 Chitinophagales bacterium | reverse complement strand
GAGGAGGGATGGAGTCAAATTCCTCGAAGAGCGCGACGCTTAGCGGTCGGTAGCTGAAAATCTCCAGTTGGTTGCCAATCGAGAAAAAGTTACACCCACCAAATCCATGCTTCGCAGAAAGAGACTGCTAAATCAGCCCCCCCTTCAACTACTAATCCGCAACAACTAATTTACCCTTATCAGTTATCTGTTCCCTGAGGCTAAGGGTATAGTAGTACATTCCTGGGTGCAAATGAGAAAGATCAATACATATAGAATGATCGACCTGGCTTAGCGTCTCTGCATGCACCGATCGGCCAGAAAGATCATAGATTTGAAACAATCCTGGCGATTCTGTACTTCCGATATCATAGGATAGATTCAACATATCTCTGGCTGGAACGGGATGAAGCTCAAGGCTGACCTTTGGAACACCAGTAAAATTGGAGATCGGGTACTCATAGACTATACTGTCGCATGAGCCTAGTCCCCAGCCGCAGCTCGCCGCCAATGTATCAAACTTAGCGACCCAGCTATACAAGTAAGTCGTATTAGTACCAGAAGTCACAGTACCATTAGGCCCTCCGCTCAATACCAGACCTCCATCTGGAGTATAAGATAAATCCGTTGCATATAGAAACATACCATCATCAAAATAGGTGGCATTGCGAATCCACATGACCTCTAAATCATTATTCAAACGAAGAATAGCCGGGCTGCCATTCTGATAGACTGCCTCAGGTTTGTTTCGTTTGGCCAAACAAAAGTATCCCTGATCTGCATTCAAGATTGGCCCCTGAATTCTCTGAAGAACAGTATTATCAAAATAGTGTGACTTTACTTCATTGCCTAGCAAATCAAATTCCCAAATTTCTGCTCCTTGCAGCATTGTGCTTCTCACTATCAGCCTGTCTTCTCTTCCCAGGTCTACATAAGCTGACTCATAGGAATAGTCACTATCAGCAGCTGGATTGATCTGCCAAATCGAGTTGCCATCCGCGTCTATCCTCATCACAAACGGATGGGAGTCTTCGAGGCAACCGTATCCGGCTCTCAGCGTGCCTCCAATCACAAAACCGCCATCTTCCGGAATGGCTACCAAGGAGTAAGCAGCAGTACCGCAACCCCATTCCGCTTCGGAACTCATCTCCGCATAAGGAAACCGCCTTTTCCAAACCAGCTCACCTCCAGCATCTATTTTTATAGCGAAGAGCACTGGCGTGAAAGAAAGATCATATTCATGGCCAACGACAACTACAGATCCGTCC
>JAHDEE010000370.1:0-2808 GCA_020629005.1 Chitinophagales bacterium | reverse complement strand
TTAGCTTGATGAGAAGCAGCCTGCTCCCAATTGTAAAATGTCGCTGGATAGTACAAATAAACATACTTCCATCTTCTTGTACCAGTACATCAGAAGTGGCAAGTGTGTTTGGCGCATCGTACAAAGCCTTATTGAAATACGTAAAAAGAGTATCCTGAGCAGTGGCAAGCATCAAGGGCCATACTATGATCAGGGACAACACAATCTTCTTCATCACACAATCTTCTGGTTTTCTCTATTACTCTGACGCTTCGCTTTAGCGCCGCTCACTAAGATTATCTAGTGACCACGAATTTTTGCAAATAGTTGCCTTGCTCTGTATAAATCTCGTAGTGATACAAGCCTTCAGGCAGATGGCTGATGTCAACACTGCCTGAGCAGTTGGGTTGACAATTCGATTGATAAACTAGTTGTGACCTATGATTGAAGATTCGAATCCTGGAGATCGACTCATTGCTCCGAAAGTCATGCCGAATTGTTGATGATGCCGGATTTGGGAATAGTACAAATTCCTTTTGGGAGCTGCCCGAAAGTGACAAGCCTTCCTCAAGGCCGAGCAACAATACACGATTATCCATAGCAACCGCCAGTAAATAATTCCTCGCTGTGGCATTTGGTAAAGCCTGTAGAATCTTTATTGGCTGTTCCAGATTCAAATCCTGATAAACATAGTCGGAACAGTCTGCATTGGACAAGAGCATCGCACCAGGTAAGAGAATATCAAGATTTCCGTCCCGATTATAGTCCCGTACAAAAGAAGGCACCACAGTTCCTGAACTCACATATGGCTGTTGGTAAATTAGCTCCGCTCCTTGCACTGCCAATTTGTATACGAGCAGTTGCTCATCCAAGACCACCATGCAATACCAATTGTCTTCCGATGCATTTGCTCTGGCAATATCCAAATGACCCAAGGGCTGCTCATAACTTCCAAAATCAATCAATGTATGGGTCTGAAGATTGGTGAAATTACCTTGATTAATGAGCAGCTCCAGGCTGCGGTTTTCATCATTGCGTTTCAAGAAAAAGTAGTCATCATCACCATCGTCATCCCAATCAACGAATTTACGATCCAGTGCAGCAACTTCTGAGACCGGCTCTGTAAATGCAATCGTATTAAACTGTGGACTGTGTAAGGAGCCATTAGCGCCTACCAACAGCGAGTTAAAGTTAAGGTGAGACTCCGTATGTAAAGATAAGTCCTTAATTCCGTCCCCATCCAGATCCGCCTGCAGCACATCCGAGTAATCAAAATTACTAAGGACCATTTCCAGACTCAAAAGGGCTCCCTCCGGAGAAATATGTGCCTTCCAGAGTTCGCCAGGAAAAAATACAAAATATAACGCGTCACTTCCATCACTCAATGTTACAGCTCCATTCAGCATGGTAACGTGCCGTTCATGTTCAAACAAAACCTCAGGCTGCTCAAAGGTACCATTCCATTTCTGTCGCAAAA
This sequence comes from Chitinophagales bacterium, assembly GCA_020629005.1. GTDB lineage: Bacteria > Bacteroidota > Bacteroidia > Chitinophagales > UBA2359 > JAHDDV01. The sequence goes on along the minus strand of JAHDEE010000370.1, from coordinate 1,352 downwards.
CCACAAACGTAGATTTCTCATTATTCGGAATGATGATATCCTCAAGTCCATCGTCATTGATATCTACTCTAGCTAATGAGGACACTTCACTTAGCATTCGATAAAAGTGTGGGAGTTGCACAAGATTGATACCGTCTGCATGGTAGACCCAGACTGTCTTTGATACCGGATTACTGACGGCGACAGATGAAAATCCACCCGGATAGGCAGGTAGTTTGCACACATTACCTGACCAACCAGCTCCGTAAATACTGGGCGAAATAACCTCTGTGTCTGTATAGTTCAAGGGGCCATCACTAAGGCTCCAGAAAGCCTCATCATCATTTGCCTTCAAAAGGTCATCTATCCCGTCTCCATTTATATCGACATTCATTCGCAAACCCCCTTCAGGGAAATTAAACTCCACAATCTCAGTCAGCTCATTTGCACTAGAGTCGCAAGAGAAAACCCGATTTGAATAGCCATTGATAACAGCAATACTGCTCAGCTCACCAATTCCGGTATCAATTTGACGGATTGCACCAATTACCCCTTCCTCAGGTTTCATCCAGGTCTTGATCGGTGTGATTGAAGTGCTATCTATCTTCAACCAAACAAAGGATTCTTCTTGTATTATTAGGATCTCCGGATGCCCATCATGATTCAGGTCTGTCAGTGCAGGGACATGAACTGGGTCTAAATCTGGAACTGTAAAGGCATGAATGGGCCAGTCGTGCTGGGGCTGGTCGTTCCTGTAAAATCCAAATCCAAAAGAACCAAAGGTACTAAACATCAGGTCTAAATCGCCATCACTGTCAACGTCATGCAGTCCCAAAACGGTTCCAGCAGCTTGCAATGCCATTACCTCAATAGTAAATTGACCGGCACCCTGATTATAAAAAACTAGCAGCATACCTTGAAGCAAGGTGACAATATCTGCAAGTCCATCCATGTTGAGGTCTCCTGCAAATGCCATAGATAGCTCGTATGAGGAGTCCCAAAATACGGTTTCAGAGGGCTGGCCTTCCTCCAACAATACAACAGATCTGCTATGAAGAAAATCAAGATCACCATCTCCATCGAAATCAGCTTGCAACAATAATACGCCAGGAAACTGAACGTATTTGTTTATTTCCTGCTCAATGTATGTTTGAGCCGTGCAGTTGATCGATAATACATACAACAAAGAGCATAATAAGCACGACAGTAGAGGTTTCATGGAATCGATTGGGATTCAGGGAAAAAGTTTGGGGTGGGTGGCTTCAAGGTACGGCTATATTTCGGGTGATGCAACTGATTTGGGGGGTTTGGAATTTGGGATTACGGATTTGGGATTTACAGATTTGGGACTCCACATGCCCGGCGTGACGTCC